>VHCL01000001.1 GCA_016871725.1 Verrucomicrobiota bacterium
GCAGCCCTTGCCGGCGAGCAGGATCGGGAGGTCGTCGTGGTTGTGACGGTCGCCGTCGCCGTTGCCGGAGCCGTAGACGATCATCGAGTGGTCGAGGAGGTTGCCGTCGCCTTCCTTCACCGACTTGAGGCGCTCGAGGAGGTACGCGAGGTGCGTGGCGTGGAAGACGTTGATGTCTTGGATCTTCGCCAGCTTCACCGGGTCATGGCCGTGGTGGGAGATGCTGTGGTGGCCGTCGCGCACGCCGATGAACGGGTACGAACGGTTGCTGCCTTCATTGGCCAGGACGAACGTGGCCACGCGGGTCGTGTCGGTCTGGAAGGCGAGGACCATCAGGTCGGCGAGCAGGCGCAGGTGTTCGGCGTAGCTCTCCGGGATGCCCTTCGGGATGGGCGCGCCGGCGGGGACCTTGGGCTGGCCGGAAGTGCCGGACTTCTGGATGCGCAGCTCCATCTCGCGCACCGCGGTGAAGTATTCGTCGAGCTTGCGCTGGTCGTCGGCGCCGAGGCGGCCGTTGAGCTCGCGGAAATCCTCGCGGACCGCGTCGAGGACGGACTTCCGCTGGGCGTCGCGGCGCTGGCGTTCGACGTCGGTGCCGGCGCCGAAGAGGCGTTCGAAGATCAGCTTCGGGTTCACTTCCTTCGGCATCGGCTGGGTCGACGAGCGCCAGGAGATGTTGGACTGGTAGATGCAGGAGTAGCCCGAGTCGCAGCCGCCGGCCAGCTTGCTGGCTTCGGTGCCGATCTCGAGGGAGGCGAGGCGCGTGCGGTCACCGATGCGCGACGCGGCGAGCTGGTCGGCCGAGACGCCGGCGCGGATGTTGGCGCCGTCGGTCTTGCGGGGCTGGGCGCCGGTGAGGAAGGCGGCCATCGCGCGGGCGTGGTCGCCGCCGCCGTCGCCGTTGGCGCGGGCCTTGTCGGCCGTGAGGCCGGTGAGCACGGAGAAGTCGGACTTGTGCGCCGCGAGGGGCGCGAGGATCGCCGGGAGCTTGGACGGCAGGGAGCCTTCGTTGCCGACGCGCCAGCCGTCCATGTTCACGCCGTTGGGGACGTACAGGATCGCCATGCGGTTCGGCGCGGCCTGCTTCACGGGCGTGTTGCCCGCGGCCCAGCCGGTCTGGACGCCCATCGCCTCGAGCCACGGCAGGGCCATGACGGTGCCCAGTCCCTTGAGGACGGTGCGGCGATGGAGGAGGTCGGACGGCATGGCGGAGTGCTTACTTCTTAAGAGCTTCTGACCCGCTTTCAACCTGAGAGGTTCCCCGGCGGAGGCGGAAAGGATCGCTCTGGACCACGCCCAGGACGAGGGCCGAGAAACGGCCGTCGGCCTTGAGGGCGGCTTCGGTGATCTTATCGACCGCCGGACCGTCGTAGTAGTCGAGCCCGCGGCCGAGGCCGAAGGTCAGCAGTTTGGAGGCGAGGTTGCGGACCACCTTCTCGCGGTCGGCGAGGAGGAGCTTCTTCAACTCGCCCGCGCCGGCGAAGGCGCGGCCGTCGGGGAGCTTGCCGGAAGGGTCGATGGGCTGGCCCTCGTCGCTCTGGCGGAGCTGGCCGACCGCGTCGAACTTCTCGAACGCGAACCCGATGGCGTCCATGCGGGTGTGGCAGGAGGCGCAGGCCGGGTCGGCGCGGTGCTGCTCCATGCGCTGGCGGAGGTTGCCCTTGAGCGGCTGGCCTTCGAGGGTCGGGACGGAGGGCGGCGCGGGCGGCGGCGGCGAGCCGAGGATCTGCTCCATGATCCACTTCCCGCGCTTCACCGGGGACGTGCGGGTCGGATTGGAGGTCGCCGTGAGGATCGAAGCGTGGGTGAGGATGCCGCCGCGTTCGCCCTTGGGGAGCGTCACGCGCACGAAGGGCGAAGGACCGCGGGTGCGCGGGAGGTCGGCCGGAATGCCGTAGAACTGGGATAGATTGCGGTCGAGGTAGGTGAAGTCCGCGTCGATCAGGTCGAGCACGCTGCGGTCCTCGCGCACGATCTCGGCGAAGAAGAGCTCGGTCTCCTTGATCATCGACGTGCGCACCGCGTCGTTGAAGGCCGGGAACATCGTCGGGTCGGGCGAGACCGTGGACAGCTGGCGGAGCTGGAGCCACTGGAGGCCGAAGCCCTCGGTCAGGTAGCGCGAGCGCGGGTCCTTGAGCAGGCGGCGCGTCTGAGCCTCGAGGTTGGCCGAAAGCTTCTTGGCGTAGGCGAGCTGGAAGAGCTCGTCGTCGGGCATCGAACCCCAGAGGAAGTAGCTGAGGCGCGAAGCCAGGGCGAACTCGCTGATCGGATGCGCGTCCTTGGCGGTCGGGGCCTCGTCCTGTTCGGCGCGGAAGATGAACTTCGGCGAAGCGAGCACGACGGCGATCATCGCCTGGGCGCCGGCTTCCCAGCTGCCGCCGCTCTTCTCGCCGTCGAGGAAGACGCGCACGTAGCGCGTGAGCTCGGCGGGCGTGGCCGGACGGCGGAAGGCCCGGCTGACGAAGGAATTGGCGACGAGGCGGGCGCGGGCTTCGCCGGTCGCGTTGCCGATGACGACGGCCAGGCGGCGCTGGAGTTCGGTGCGCGTGTCGGTCGGGCCGAGCAGGCGGAGGCGCAGGCCGGAGAGCGTGCGATTGCTGCCGGTGATCTTCGCGGGCGGGTTGAGCCACTTCAGCGTGAACTCGTGCGGCCCGGCGGTGAGGCGGACCTTGGCTTCGGCGACTTCGGTCTTCTTCACCTGCTTGAACTGGTAGATCCCGACCTCGCGGCCGTCGACGAGGAAGGCCACCTTCGGGGGCGGATCGCCGGGCGAACCCGTGGAGCGGAGGGCGACCGAGATCACGTAGTCGCCGTCGCGGGAGGCCGTCATCGGGCCCGTGAGGGTGGGCGCGGGGTCGAAGTAGCGCTGCTGGCTGTCGCGCTTGCCGCGCGGCAGCATCTCGATCATCGCGAGGCCCGTGCCTTCGAGTTCGGACGGCTTGGTCGGCATCGCCTTGGCGGCGATGGCCTCGCCCACGGAAAGGAAGCGCTCGAGGTGGACGGGCGAGAACGTGAGCACGTCGCCGATGTTGTCGAAGCCGTAGCCCGTGTCGTCGGCCGGGAAGTCGGCGGAGAAGTTCTCGTCGAGGAAACAGAGGTCGCGGATCGTGTGGTTGAACTCCGCGCGGTTGAGGCGGCGGATGGTCACGTCGCCCGGATCGGGCTTCGCCTTGGCGATGGCGGCGGCGAGCAGCTGGTGGACGGCCGTCTGGAGGCGCTCGACCTCGGCGGGGGACGGACGGGTCTTCTTCTTGGCCGGAGGCATCTCGCCGGAGGTGACCTGGTTGACCACCTCGCGCCAGATGCGCTGGTCGCGGAAGAAACGGGCGTCGTCCTTGAAGGCCTCGAGGTTGAGGTGGCCCTTCTCGAGCTCGGCGTCGTGGCACTCGTAGCAGTACTTGTCCAGGAACGGCACGACGTCCTTCTGGAAGTCCTGGGCCGCGGCGGGGGTGACGCCGACGCAGGCCATCGCCCCGAAGAGGGAGACAATCGGGGAAGGCCAAACGTGGCGTAGGGCCGGGGGCAGCATGCGTCATTAAAGACAAAACCGACGCCCCAAGGTTGCAAACCAAAGGCCCAAACCGTCAAAAAATTGTAAATTATTGGTAAAAATGCGTAAATGCTTGGGGTTTAATTGATTATAATCGAAAAAGGCCCGTTTTAAGGGGTTTTAGGAGGGAGAACGGGCAAAGCCCCCCATGAACGGGGGTTAGGCCTCGATTCTAAGCCCGGCGCCCGCCAAGATTGGGCACATAATTGGCAACCTAAGCTTCCGCTTGGTGTTTCAAGGATACCCCTTACCTGCAATCAGATGCGTCCCCTTACCCGACCCACCTCAGCCCTGCTCATGGCGGCGATCCTGGGCGGCCTGCCGGCCCTGGCCTTGGACCTCGAAGGACTGGCCAAGAATTCGCCGTTCGGCGGCACCGGCGCGGCGGCCGGACCGGGCGCGGCCCCGAGCTCCTTGGAGTTCCGCGGCATGTACCGCGAAGGCGGCGTGAACTATTACAGCATCTATAATACCCAGACCAAGCAGTCGAGCTGGGTGGCCGAAGGCGAAGCGCCGTCGACGAACGTCCCCGTCGTGATCAAGGGCTTCGACGCCGTGAACGAGACCCTCAACGTCGACAACGGCGGCCAGCCCCAGCAGATGGCGCTGCACCAGGCCGTCGTCGTGACCTACAAAGGCCCGAGCCCGGCGCAGCTGGCGGCCGTGTCCGCCGCGGCGGCCCCGGCGACGAGCGTCGGCGCGCCCTCGTTCGGCGGCGGCCCGCAGAACCTCACCCCCGAGCAGGTCGAAGCCTTCCGCGCGCAGATGCGCGAACGTTTCGGCAAGCGGGGACCGGACGGCGCCAACGGCGGGAGCGACGGCCGCAGCCGCGGTCCGGACGCGAGCAACGGCCGGACGAGCAAGACCCCCGCGCCGGACGCGACCACCGCCAAGCCGCCGAAGACCCCCAAGGTCCGCTGATCTTCCCTCCATGACCACCGTCCAGAAAACCACCGCCCGCCGTCTCCGCAAGGGCTTCACCCTGCTCGAGATCCTGATCGCCGTCGCGATCGTCGGCATGCTCGTCGGCCTCGCCGTCACGAACACCGACAAGATCCTCGGCCAGAGCCAGGAAGGCGTCGCCAAGCTGTTCGTGAACGAATCGCTGAAGACCTCGCTCGTGCGCTACCGCATCGACCTCGGCGACTACCCGTCGACCGAGGAAGGCATCAAGGCCCTCATCAGCGCGCCGGAAGGCAAGGCCGACAAGTGGCGCGGACCTTACATGGAAGCCAAGGGCGGGCGCGCGCCGCTCGACCCGTGGAACCAGGAATACCAGTACCGCTACCCGGGCACCAAGAACACCGAGAGCTACGACCTGTTCTCGATGGGCCGAGACAAGAAGCCGGACACCGAAGACGACATCGGCAACTGGTGAAGCCGGACGCGCAGCATCGATCCGGCCAGCCGGAGCGCCGCGGCTTCACCTTGCTGGAGACGCTGCTCGTCCTCGGCCTGATCAGCATGCTCGCGGCCGTGCTCGTGGGCGGCTCGGCGCAGCTCCTCAAGGGCACCGCGCGTTCGGACCCCGAGGACGCGTTGCTGGCGCTGCTGCAGACCCTGCGCCGGCAGGCCGTCGAACGCGGCCAGGTCCTCGAGCTCTTCCCGGGCGAATCCTCCGCCGAGGACGGCCCGGATTTCACCTGGACGTTCGAGCACGCGCCGGAAGACGCCGAACCGCACGAGGAGAGGCTCCCCAAGGCGGAAGGCGTCACCGTCAAGATCCTCGCGCCCGAGACCACCGGGGCGATCCTGCTCGGCGGCGTGGCTTCGGAGGAACCGCTCGCCCGCCTGCGCTTCTATCCCGACGGCACGTGCGACCGCGTGCGCCTGGACATCCGCCGCAACGAGGAACGCCGCCTCGTGCCCATCGACCCCCTCACCTGCGCGCCCTTGCCGGCGATCGACGCCAGATGAGCCGCCGCGGCTTCACCCTCATCGAAGTGCTCATGAGCCTCGCGATCTTCGCGCTGGCCGCCGTGAGCCTGGGCGCCGCGTATTCGAACGTCCTCATGAGCCGCCTCGCGCTCAAGCAGGACGAACAGCGGCTCGACGACCAGGCCCGCTGCCGCGCGGCGCTGCTCGAGACCCCGGGCTTCGACGACGTCGAGTCCGGCGGCGAGATCTACCTGCCGGGCGGACGCAAGGCGACCTGGCAGGGCAAGATCGAGGCGACCTCCGTCAGCGACCTCTTCGCCGTGCAGCTGACCGCGGAGATCGAACCGCCGGACGGCGGCGAAGCCGAGGAATTCACCGAGACGCGCATGCTCCTGCGGCCGACGTGGTCGATCCCCGCGGACCGGCAGAAGATCCGCGACGAGGCCCGGCAGCGGCTCCTCCAGGAACGCGGCTACCAGGAAGCCGACGGCAATTCCGCGTTCATCAGCGCGCCCACGCGCGGCAAGAAACTCGTCCCCTCCAACCCCGGCGCCAAGGGCGCGGCCGCGCGGCCGCCCGCCTCGACGGCGCCGGCGGGCAGAGGAGCGACGCCCGGCAAAGGCGCGCCCGCGCCCACCAACCGTCCCGCGGCCCCGGCCCCCGCGCCGCGACCCGCCCAATGAGCCGCGGCCGGCTCCATCGCGGCTTCTCGCTGCTCGAGATGCTCGTCTCGCTCGCCCTGCTCGGGATCCTGATGGTCACGCTGAACACCTTCCTGTTCTCCATGAGCGAACTGTGGGGCGGCGGCCGCGACCAGCGGCTCTTCGACCAGCACGCGCGCGCCGCGACGGCGCTCGTGCGCCGGGCCTTCGCGGAGGCGACGCTCGGCCCCGGCGCCTCGGGCGTCGCGCTCCGGGACGTCGACAACGGCTCCGGCACGACCGAGCCGCGGCTGGGGTTCCTCCTCCCCGACGCCGGCCGGCTCGCCGACTGGCCGGAAGCGCCGCTGCCCGACGTGGACTTCAACGTCTTCGTCGAGGAAGGCCGCGGGCTCGTCTTCCAATGGCAGTCGCGCCTCGAGCTCGAGCGCGACCTCACCGACCGGCACGAGACCGTCATCAGCCCGTTCGTGACCGGCCTGAAGTTCGAATACTACGACCCTGAGCTCAAGACGTGGACCATCGAGGACGAGCCCGTGCAGGAGCCCGCCAGCACCACCTGGCGCAAGCCCGCGCGCGTGCACCTCGTCTTCGAGCGCGGCGCGCTCAAGGCCACCAAGGTCATCGACCTCCCCATCAAGCGCTCCGGCGCCACCGCCCCATGAAGCGTCGCCGCGGCTCCGTCATCATCGTCGTCCTCGTGCTGATCACGCTGGCCTCGCTGCTGCTGGCCCGGTTCATGGAGGACAACTCGCTGGAGCTCTCGCTCGCCACGCGCGAAGCGGACCGCCGCCGCCTGCGGGCGGACGCGCAGAGCGAGCTCGAGCTGGCCCTGGCGGTCATCGCCGAGATCCGCGCGATCGACCTGAACAAGGTGCACGCGCCGAGCCAGGGCTTCGACGACCCGCACGCCTACGCCGGCTTCCCGCCGCGCGACGGCCTCACGGTCCAGTTCGAATACGAGGACGAGTCGGCCAAGCTGCCGCTGAGCGTGCTCACCAAGAACGACCTCATCCAGCTCCTCTATTCGCTGGGCATGGAGCAGCGCGACGCCGAGCGCGCCGCGGACGCCATCGTGGCCTGGCAGAGCAAGTCCTACGAATCGCTCGAGGAGGAGGCCTCGGACGCCGCCTACCAGCGCGCGACGCTCTCGTTCCGGCCCGCGCGCCGGCCGATCCGCAGCTTCGAGGAGTTCCGCAGCATCGGGGTCGCCAAGGAGCTGTTCTTCGACGCGAGCGGGCGGCCGACGCCGATCTTCCAGGCGTTCAAGGCGTGCGTGAGCCTGTACACCTTCCCGCAGGCCAACATCAACACCGCCTCGGACGCCGTGCTCCTCTCGCAGGGCCTGGACGAGAACCAGCTGGCGCTCATCCGCGAGCGCCAGAACGAGCTGGGCCGGCGCATCGTCGGCACCCCGCCCTACTTCCGCGTCACCGACGAAGTCCGCCGGCTCATCGGCGGAGGCGCCCCCCTGCAGAAGTTCGACGACGAGATCATCCTCATGTGGGTGCGCGTGACCGTGAAGGAAGGCCTCGCCAAGTGCCGCGTCAGCGCGCTGGTGGCCATCCGGGAGGACGTCGCCTACCCCAGCGCGGCGGCCAACCCGGACACCAACCCGGACGTCGGCCTGAACGGACGCTCCGCGACGGCCACGATCCCGCGGACGACGGGAACCTCGACAGCCGCCCCGCGGTCTGCTACGAGAACCCCCACCCCTTACCTCACCCCCGGCATCGAACCGCCCGCCACCCTGGGCAAGTCGACCACGAGCGGCCGCGTGGCCAGCAACACGATCGCCTACCCCTTCCAGATCCTCGCCTGGGAGGAAGACAACGGCGCTCCGCCCGAGCCGAAGCCCCTCGCCGACCATTCCGACCCCGCGGCCCCGCCGCCCCCCACCAAATGACCACCCCCCTCAAGCGCATGTTCCAAGGCGCCCAGACCCAGGAAGCCGCCATGCTGCCCGGCAACCGCTTCTTCGTCCGCCGCCTCGCGGTCGAAGGCGAAGACGTCCCCGGCCAGGTGAACCTCGCGCTCGAGGCCGTGTCGCCCTTCCCGCTCGAGCAGATGCTCGTCGGCTTCGTCACCGCGACGGACGGCAAGCAGGTGCTGGCCTACGCCGCGCATCGCCGCCGGTTCACCGCGGAGGAAAGCTTCGCGTGGCCGGAGGACTGCCAGGTCGTCCCGGAATTCCTCGCGCTCTGCGGCCATCGGCCGGCCGGCGACGGCGTCGTCGTGCACCGCGGCGAAGAACGCCTGACCGCCCTGGCCTGGAAGGCCGGCGAAGAACTCCCCGCCGCGGTCGCCGTGGCCGAGCTCGCCGACACGGACGAAGCCGGCCTGGCCAAGGAGGCCGCCGCGCGCGCCGGCCTGCCGGCGGACGTCGCCGTCGAGACCGTGACCGGCGCCCTCTCCGGTTCGCTCGTCGAAGGCGCCCTCGTGCTGAAGCGCGAAGGCGACGGCACCTTCACCATCCCCAAGAAAGGCCTGGACGACTCCGACATCCGCGACAGCGACTTCCTGGCCGAACGCCGGAAGAAGGAGCGGCTCAACCTGCTCCTCTGGAACGCCGCCCGGCTCGGCGCGGCCGTGCTCGTGGTCTCGCTCCTGCTCGACATCGGCGCCTTCGTGATCGGGATGCGCTCCGGCACGCTCGAGGCCGCCAACGAGGCGCGGCGCCCGCTCGTCGAGGACATCCTCGAGTCGCAGAAGATCACCGACCGCATCCTCGAGCTCGGGGTCAAGCGCCTGCTGCCCGTCGAGATGCTCGCGCTCGTGAACGAGAAGCGGCCCGCCACCGTCGAGTTCACCAACGTGCACTGCGAGCTCAAGAAGCCCAAGGACAGCGTCCTGACGAAGCCGATCATGACCGTCGACGCCCGCACGCCGAACGCCGGCGACATCTCGGACTTCCTCAAGGCCGTGCAGGCGCTGCCGGAAGTCGAGTCCGTGACGAACAGCGAACCGCGCGTGCGCGAGACCTCCACCACCTTCCGCCTCGAGATCACCTTCCGCCAGGCCGCCCTCCTCAAGACGGCCGAAGCCGCCCCCGCCCCCCAAGCCCAATGAAGCACTTCTTCTTCAGCCTGAAACCCCGCGAACGCCTCATGGCGCTCGCCGCCCTCCTCGTGGCCGCGACCCTGTGGTCGACCGGCGCGTGGGCGCGCGTGCAGGGCGGTTGGGACGCGTGGCGCCTCCTCGAGGAGGACGCCCTCGCGCAGAAGGCCACCCTCGCCAAGGAGCGCGAGGTGCGCAACGCCACCGCGCTGGCCGTGCAGGGGCTCGACTCCGGGCATGGCTTCGATCCCGCCAAGCTCGTCGCCGAGGCCGTGACCGCGACGCGCGACGCCGGCCTGAACGCGAACACCGACGCCCCCAAGACGACCAAGACCGGGAAGTTCGCCGTGCACTCGCTGCAGTTCAGCTGCCGCAAGGCGGACCTCGCCAGCATCCTGCGCTTCTACGACAGCGTGAAGACGCGCGCGCCCTACCTCGCCATCGGCGACATGGTCCTGACCACCGAACGCGGCGGCAACGGCACCGTGACCTTCAAGGCGACGCTCACCGCGCTCGAACTCATCGGCCAGATCCCCAGCGGGGTGAAGGCGGAGGAAGGGAAGTAAAGGGCGCGAGGGCCGGTGGGCGCGAGGGCACGAGCAAGAGGCCCGGAGGCTCAGAGGCTCGGTTGACCAGAGCGCGACGGAGCCGCGAGGGGGCAAGCTGGCACGGGGACACGGGGACATGGGGATGATGCAGCGCAAAGGTGCAACTGCGGCGGAGCCGCGTGCAAAAGTGCAAAGGTGGGAGACAAGAGCGCGAGGGGTGGCGTGGGCGGTCAGGAGCCTGGCCAGGATATGAATCTCACCCGGTGCCCGCACCGACGCCTGATAAGCCGAACCGGAGACCTGAGGGCCGAGACCTGGGGCCCGAAGATGATCCCACGTTTGCACCTTTGCACAGGCCGAAGGCCGGTTCGCACTTCTGCACTCAGGACCGCACGGGGTGCGGCCCCTACCCTCAGAAGCGGAAGCTGGAGCTGACCTCGAAGACGGCGGCGACGATCGCGAAGGCGATGAAGGCGACGAACGAGAAGGCGGCGACGAGGACCGAGGCGGAGATCGTCTGCGAGATCGTGCCGAGCCAGCGGTCGAGCTCGGCGCGGTAGGAGCGCGAGATGTCGCGGAGGCCGGGCGCCAGGTTGCCGGTCTGTTCGGCGACGGCGACGCGGTCGAGGAGCAGGCGCGGGAAATAGCCCGTGCGGGCGAGGGCCTTCGAGAGGCTGTCGCCTTCGAGCACGCGGTCGGTCGCCTCGCGGAGCTGCTGGCGGAGGGCGCGGTTCGGGGCGGTCTTCTCGGCGAGGCGGAGGGCCTCGGCGGTCGTGATGCCGTTCTCGAGGAGCACCGCGAGCGTGTGGCAGAAGTTGAGGACCGAGACGCGCATCACGAAGGAACCGGCGAGCGGCACCTTCAGGAGCAGGCCGTCGGAGGCCAGCCGGCCTTCCTCCGTCTTGCGCCAGCGGGCGACGCCGACGACCGTGAGCACCGCGAGCACCAGGAAGACCGGCCCGACGACGACGAAGACGTCGGCGAAGGTCATCAGCAGCTTCGTGGAGAGCGGCAGCTTGCCGCCGAGGGAGGTGAGGAGCGTCTGCAGGCGCGGCAGCAGGAAGAGCACGAAGAAGATCACCACGCCGACGGCGACCACGCAGATGAAGAGCGGGTAGGCCATCGCGCTGATGAGCTTGCGCTTGAATTCCTTCTGCTCCGTGAAGTGGGTGATCAGCCGCTCGAGGACGTCGCGGATGTTGCCGGTCGCCTCGCCGGCGGCGATGAGGTTGAGCGTCTGGCCGTCGAAGACCTGCGGGTAGGCGCCCATCGCGGCGGAGAGGCTCTGGCCTTCGCCGAGCTTGGCCCAGATCCCGGCGCAGAGCGCGCGGAGGCGGGACTTCTGGAGGCGGAGGGCGAGGAGGCGGAGCGATTCGCCGGCGGACATCCCCGAGCGGACCAGGTCGGCCATCGCCTCGAGGAACGGCAGGCACTCGGCCTCGGTCGGGAGGAGGTCCTTGTCGTCCGGACCGCCTTCGCGGGCGGACTCCTTGGCGCGGACGGCGGCGCCGGCCTCCTCGACCTTGAGCGGCTTGAGGCCGCGGGCCTGGAGCCGGCGGAGGGCGTCGCGGCGCGCGGGGGCCTCGAGGGTGCCTTCGGTCACGGCGCCGGCGGCGTCGCGCGCGGTGTAGTTGAAGACGGCCATCGCGGCGTTACTCGTTCGAGCTCAGGTTGCGGATGAGCTCGTCGATGGTCGTGAGCCCGGCGGCGACCTTGAGCCAGCCCGCCTTGGCGAGGGGGCGCATGCCGAGGGCGATCGCCTTCTCCGTGAGCTCGCGGTTGGAGATGCGGGTGATGATGAGGTCGTGGAGCGGCTTCGGATGGAAGATCTCGAAGACCCCGACGCGGCCGCGGTAGCCGGTGCCGCGGCACTTGCGGCAGCCGACGGCCTCCTTGAGCGACGGCACGTCCTGCAGGTAGGACTCGTCCATGCCGAGGGTGGCGAGGGCCGGCACGAGCTTCGCGCGGTCGACGGGGACGGTCTTGGCGCAGTCGGGGCAGAGGCGGCGGACGAGGCGCTGGGCGATGACCAGCTCGACGGCGGAGCCGACGAGGAAGGGCTCGACGCCCATGTCGATGAGGCGCGTGATGGCGCCCGGGGCGTCGTTGGTGTGGAGGGTCGAGAAGACCAGGTGGCCCGTGAGGGAGGCGCGGATGGAGATCTCGGCCGTCTCGAGGTCGCGGATCTCGCCGACCATGATCACGTCGGGGTCCTGGCGCAGCGTGCTGCGGAGGGCGCCGGCGAAGGTCAGGCCGATCTCGGCGCGGGTCTGCACCTGGTTGGCGCCGGGCACCTCGTACTCGATCGGGTCTTCGATCGTCACGATGCGGATGTCGGGCGAGTTGATGGCCTGGAGGAAGGCGTTGAGCGTCGTCGACTTGCCGGAGCCCGTCGGGCCGGTCACCAGGATGATGCCGTGCGGGTAGTCGAGGACCTTGCGGACGGCGGCCTGCTCCTCGGCGTTCATGCCGATGCGGTCCATGTTGTAGGCCTCCTTGCGCTGGTTGAGGAGACGGAGCGAGACCGACTCCGCGTAGATCGTCGGGATGGTCGAGACGCGGATATCGAGCACGTTCTTGCCGTCGCGGAAGTTGATGCGGCCGTCCTGCGGGAGGCGGCGCTCGGAGATGTTGAGGCGCGCCATGATCTTCAGGCGCGAGATGATCGCGTCCTGGAAGCGGGCGAGGTTGTCGGGGAGCGGGATCGGGATGAGGATGCCGTCGACGCGGTAGCGGATGCGCAGGTTGTTCTCCTGCGGCTCGAAGTGGACGTCGGTCGCGCCTTCGGCGACGGCCTGCGTGAGGACCTCGGTGACGAAGCGGACGACGGCGGCGTCCTGGTCGGCCTCGTCGGACGCGGCGACCTCGGCCACGGGGAGGTCGTCGCCTTCGTCCTCGAGGCTGCCGGAACCCACGCCGTAGTTCTCGTTGATGAGGGCGGCGACGCGTTCGGGCGGGGCGAGGTACCACTGCGGGCGGCGGGCGGCGAAGGTCGCGACCCAGTCGGCCGTGTCGGTGTCGGGCGGGAGCGCGGTCACGAGGCGGAGGCGGCCCGCTTCGCCGCCGGGGAGGAGCGTCGGGACGACCTGCGCCTCGGAGGCGATGCGCGCCGGCAGGACCTTCATGCCGTCGGGATCGATGGCGGGTTCCTCGAGGACCTCGAGGCCCGTGAGGCGGGCGAGCTCGGCGAGGAGCGCGGCCTCGTCGAGGCCGAGGGCCTGGGCGAGGAACTTGAAGCGGGCCTCGCGCGGCGTCTCCGCGAACGTGGCGCGGGCCTCGTCGGTCAGGCGCTCGGCGAGGGCCGAGGGCAGTCCGTGCCGGTCGACGGTCAGCATGTCACTTCTGGGCCGGGGCGGCGGAGGCCTTGCCGGGGACGTTCTCGAGGGCCTTCTTGGCCTCGGGTCCGAGGGCGCTGGCGGTGGCGCGGCTGATGGCGTCGAGGTTGTCGACGGCCGAGCCGTTGAGCACGTAAGGGCGGAGGAAGATGATCAGCTCCTGCTTCTCCTCGAGGACGGTGGACGAACCCAGGAGGTCGCCGAGGAACGGGATGGGGCCGAGGCGGGAGGTGGACTGCGTCTCGATGGTGCGCTGCAGGCCGCCGAGGACGACGATCTCGCCGCTCATCGCGCTCACGAAGGAGTCGGTCGTGCGGCGGCCGATGATCGGCTGGTCGTTGCCGTCGAGGCGCACGCTGCCGAGGATGTCCTCGACCGACTGGGAGACCTGGAGCTGCACGGCGCCGTCCTTGCCGATGAGCGGCAGGACCTTGAGCTGGATGCCGATGTCGCGCTGCGAGACCTGGGAGGTCACCTGGCCCGTCTGCGGGGCGATGGTGGCGCCGGTGATGACGGGGCGGGATTCGCCGACGAAGATCGTGGCCTCCTTGTTATGGGTGGTCGTGACCGCGGGCACCGAGAGCACCTTGAGGTCGCTCTTGCGCGGCGTGGTGGTGAGGCCGATCGTGGCGCTCAGGTCGTTGGTCGCGGTGTTGAACGTGCCCTGCGAGGCGATGACCTGGGTGTTGTTCGGCCCCAGCGTGGTGTTGGTCGTGGCGGGGGCGCCGTTGACGCCGAAGCCGGCGCCGGTGCCGCCGATGCCGACGAGCTTGCCGTTGTTGACCGTCAGGCCGAGCGTATTGAAGCCGTTGGTCTCGTTGTCGGAGAGCTTGACCTCGACGATCACGACCTCGATGCGCACCTGCGGGAGGACGATGTCGACCTTCTCGATGAGCTCGTGGAGCAGGCGGAGGTCGTCGTTGGTGCCGGAGACCACGACGGAGTTGCTGCGGACGTCGGGGAGGACGGTGAGGTTGCTGCTGAACTCGTCGGCGCCCATCTGGGAGGCGCCGGCGGCGGCGGCGGCCGTCGCGGCGGTCGTCGGGGTCGGCGTCGGGGCGCGGTTGAGGGTCGTGTTGCGGACGGAATTGCCGGCGCGGGCGGCGGCGGTCGTCTGGCCGGTGACGAGGGAGGTCACGAGCGTGGCGACCTGCTGGGCGTCGGCGTGGCGGAGGAAGATGACGTCCGTCTTCGTGTTCGGATTGGACTTCTGGTCGAGCGTCTCGATGAGCTTGTCGAAGAAGTCATGCTGGTCGGCCGAGCCCATGAGCAGGACCCGGTTGGTGCGCTCGTCGGCGAGGAAGGTCGTGCCGGTGCTGAGGCGGAACGGCGCGCCGCCGGAGACGGTGGCGGGCGAGCGGAGCATCGACGTCAGCTTGTTGACCATGTCGGTCGCCATCGCGTTCTTGAGCGGGTAGCTCTTGGTGACGACGAGGTCGAGCTGGGGCCGGTCGATCTGGGCGGTCAGCGTCTCGATCTTCTGGAGGTTCGAGACCGAGTCCGTGATCATCAGCGCGTTGTTGCGGCCGAAGTAGACGGGGGGAGAAGCCAGCGTGGTGTTGAGGCTCGAGGCGATCTGGGCGACGAGCTCCTGGGCGTTGGCGTGCTTGAGCGTGAAGATCTTGGTGGCGATGCGGCCGCTCGGGGGCAGCGCGAGGACGGAACCCGTGATGAGCTGGGGCGACTCGGCCTTGGCGACGAGGTTGGGGACGACCTTGAGGAACTTGTCGCCCTGCTGGATGACGGCGATGCCGTTGAGATTGAGCAGCGTCTCGAGGGCGAGGAGGGCTTCGTCGCGGGTGATCGAGGCCGGCAGCGAGAGCGTGTACACGCTGGCGGGGAGGGCTTGCGGACGGAGGATGGACTTGCCGGTCCAGCGCTGCATCAGGTCGAGGACCTGGGCGACGGTCTCATCCCGCAGGATGACCGGACCGATCTGGTCGGAACCGCTGAGGCCGGGAAGCGGGACGGCGCCGGCGACGCCAGGGACCACCGTCGGCGCGGCGGGGGCCGCGGGGGCGGTCGGCGCGGCTTGCCCGAAGCCCACGAGGGGGGCGGACGCGGCGGCCAGCAACAGGCAGAAAATGGGCACAGCGGCCCGCCGTTGACGAGGGTGGAAAGTAGGGCTGGTCACGGGTGTAAGAAGGGGTACGGCTTGATAACACCCATTAGGAGGAATAGTTCGACGAAAAATCGGCTTTTGAGAGGTTTATTCGAAGGCTAAGCCTACCAGCGCCAGCGAGATACCCTACGAAGGTGAACATATTTTCACCTTTTGCTTGCCGACCCGCGTCAGAAAAGCCAAAACTTGGTCGTTAAGCCCCTATGCGTGAAGATTTCCCCGACTGGCTGGGCAAGCCACCTCTCCGCGGAACCGACCAGTGGGAAGCCTGGCTGACCAAGTGGCGCCGCTATGCCAAGGTCGAGCTGCGGGACGCGGCGGCCGACGACCCGGAATATGATTTCGGCCTGCTGACACCCGAGGAGCGCTGGCGCGTGGCCTTGGCTCTCCAGATCAAAGCCCAGATCGAGGCCGGCCGGCAGAACGTCCCCGTGGCCGTGTCCTTCGTCGGCGGCCGGAAAGTCAGCGACCTCGAACATGCCGGCGTCGTCGCCTGGCAGGTGGGGCGCTCGGTCGTCGCGCCGATCCCCGACGAAGCCTTCACGGCCGCGCTCGAGTGGAGCAACGCGCGGGAGAACCCGCGGCGTCGCCGGATCTCGCACGCCATCCGCTACGGCTTCCTCGCGGGGCTGGGCGGCGAGGCCGCCGCGCCGGCATGGTCGTCGCCGGACTACGTCGCGGCCTACGAAGCCGCGTGGGAGCTCGGCAACGCGCAGGCCATCGAGACGGACCCGCGGGGATAGGTTGCGGAAAGCCCGCCCGCGGGCAGAGTGGCTTTCTCTAAGACCCATGGACACCTTCGTCATCTGCACCGTCGTGATCGTCAGCGCGGCGGCTCTCGGCTTCCTGCTACGCGGCTCCGCGCGCGGAGGTTCGGTGACTCCCGAAGAACAGGCCAGGCTGGCCGAACTCGTAGCCCGGACCGTCCGCGACGACATCGCCAAAGAGACGGAACGACTGCGGAACGCCCAAGCGCAGCAAGCGAATGACATCCGCAAGGAACTGACCGACGGACTGCGCGAGTCGCGGCTGGAAATCGTCGCCTCCCTGTCCGAATCGCGCCGGGAGTCCGCCAAGTCCGTGGCCGACTTCTCGACGGAGAACGCCAGGAAGACCGAACTCCTGCAGGCCAACATGCAGAAGGCGCTCGAGGCCATGCGGGCCGACAACGAGAAGCGCCTGAACGAGATGCGCGAGGTCGTCGGCGAAAAACTGCAGAAGACCTTGGAGGCACGGCTGGGCGAAAGCTTCAAGCAGGTCTCCGAGCGACTCGAAGCGGTCAGCAAAGGCCTCGGCGAAGTGCAGCAGATCACTTCCAACATCAACGACCTCAAGCGCGTCATGGGCAATGTGAAGACCCGTGGCGTCTGGGGTGAGACTTTCCTGGAAAGCCTGCTGTCCGACTCGCTGGTGCCCGAGAAGCAGTTCGTTAAGAACTTCCGGCCCAAGGAACGCAGCGCTGAAACCGTGGAGTTCGCCATCATCCTCCCGGGCAACGATGAAGGGCCGGTCTACCTGCCCGTCGATTCGAAGTTCCCGCGCGAAGATTACGACCGAATCGTGGCCGCGGCGGAGGTAGGCGACACCGCCGCCCTGCTCCAGGCCCAGAAGGACCTCGCCGCCACCGTCATCAGCTTCGCGGCCGACATCACGAAATACATCAATCCCCCGCGGACGACGGATTTCGCGATCCTCTTCCTGCCGACCGAAGGCCTCTACGCCGAAGTCCTGCGCTTCCCGGGCATCGAGAAAGCCCTGAAGGAGAAACGCGTCGTGGTGGCCGGGCCCTCGACGATGATGGCGCTGGTCAACTCGCTGCGCGTGGGCTTCCAGACCTTGGTCGTCCAGAAGAAGTCCGCGGAAATCGCCAAGCTTCTTGGCGCCGTGAAGAAGGACTTCGGCAACTTCGGGGACCTGCTCGAGAAGATCAACAAGAAGCTCGAGGAGGCCAGTTCCGTGGTGACGGACGCGACGGATCGCCACCGGAAGATCGCCAGGAAGATGACGAAGGTCGCGGAGTTGCCGGACGCGGAGACCCGCCTGCTGCTCAACCTGGATTCCCCGGAAGACGCCGAAGACGAGGAGTCGCCCAAGGCGCCCTGACCGGGAATCCTGCTGGTGGAGCCGATGAGGTTCGAACTCACGGCCTCGTCATTGCGAACGACGCGCTCTACCAACTGAGCTACGGCCCCAAACAGCAGGAAGGTAAGGCAAGCCGTCCCGGCGGGGGCGGTCAAGGTTTAGATGCCTGTCGCCTTGCCTCGGCCCGGAATGGCCGTAGATTCGACCTTCCTGAACACCATGCGCGTAGCCAAAGAAACCGTCGTCGCCATCGAATACACCCTGAAGGACGACCAGGGGAACATCATCGACGCCTCCGGCGAACGCGGTCCGATGGAGTACCTCCACGGCGCGCAGAACATCATCCCCGGCCTCGAGCAGGGCATCGAGGGCCTCGTCGCCGGCGACACGAAGAACGTCCTGGTCCCGCCGCAGCTCGGCTACGGCGAATACAGCGAGAAGCTGATCCAGCAGGTGCCCCTCTCCGCCTTCGGCGCCAACACGCCCCAGGTCGGCATGCGTTTCCACGCCGAGACCAACCTCGGCATGCGCGTCCTCACCATCAAGAAGATCGAGGGCGAGGAAGTCACCCTCGACGGCAACCATGAGCTCGCCGGCAAGACCCTGCATTTCGACATCAAGGTCGTCGCCGTCCGCGCGGCCGAGCCGACCGAACTCGCCCACGGCCATCCGCACCAGTCGGGCGGCTGCTGCGGCGGCGGCGGCTGCGGTTCCGGCGAAGGCTCGGGCGGCGGCTGCTGCTCGTCCGAAGAGGGCGCCGAAGGCGGTTGCTGCTCCGCCGAAGAACCCGCCGCCCAGAAGCAGGGTGGTTGCGGCTCCGGCGGCTGCGGCTGCTCGTAAGCCCTCCCGGTCAGCACAAGACAGGCCGCCCGCCCGGGCGGCCTTTTTCATGTCGGAAAGAGAGCGCCCGTCGGCGGACGCCGCCAAGAAGCCGTTGTCTTCCGCGCGCCGAAGCCTAGTAACGGAACATGCGCTCCCTCCTGGCCTTGCTCCTCATCGCCACCGTCGCTCACGCGGTCCCCAGCCAACGGGACGCCCTGCTCACCGCGAAGCGGGCGGCTCAGGTCGAATACACCGCCGCGCAACGCGCCAAGGACAAGGAAAAGTTCCTGGCGGCGGCGAGCCGTTTCCAGGCCGTGGGACGGCAGGTCGCGGAAGCGAACCAGAACTTGGTCCGGAAGATCGAAGGCAACGGGCTGCGCAAGACGGAACAAGACCACGTGAAGCCGCTCAAGGCTTCGGTCGTCGCCTTAGGTAATTTCGTCCTGCCCACCGAATTCACCCCGGAAACCATCCGCACGGTCGACCGCCATATCCGCGAAATCGACCAGGCCATCGAGGCGCACCACGCCGCGAGCCTGAACATCCGCTGAGCGCGCCAGCGCGAGGGGACAAGCTGGCACGGTGACATGTGGGCAAGGGGGGATGCACCTCCAGTTGATCGGTGGATCGGTTGGCCAGAGCGCGGCGGAGCCGCGAGGGGGCGCGTGGGCACGGTGACACGGGGACAAGGAGCACAAACACAAGAGGCCCGGTGGCTCGGCGGACCAGATTCGTGGGCGGGAGGGCGATGCAGGTGCAAAGGTGCAAATCGGAGCGAAGCTCCTGTGCAAAAGCGCAAAGGTGGGCGCGCTAGCGCGAGGGTCTGGGGTTGCCCCGGCCGGAAGGCCACGCAGGCTGTGGTCACCCCCGCGCATGCGTCCCGATTCCGTCCATGCCCGTGACCTGACGCCCGGCCAGACGCGCGGCGCGCTCGCGATCGTCGCGGTCCTGTTCTTCATCTTCGGCTTCGTCTCGTGGGCGAACGCGATCCTCATCCCCTACTTCAAGATCGCCTGCGAACTGACGCACTTCGAAGCCTATCTCGTCACGTTCGCCTTCTACATCTCCTACCTCCTGTTCTCCTGGCCGGCGGCGGGCCTGCTCCGGCGGACCGGCTTCAAACGCGGGATGATGTCCGGCTTCTGGACGATGGCGGCCGGGGCGCTGCTCTTCATCCCGGCGGCCTACGCGCGCGCCTACCCGGTCTTCCTCGCCGGCCTGTTCACGCTCGGGGCCGGGCTCGCGATCCTGCAGACCGCGGCGAACCCTTACGTCACCGTGCTCGGTCCGCGGACGAGCGCGGCGCGCCGCTTCAGCCTGATGGGCATCGGCAACAAAGGCGCCGGCATCCTGGCGCCGATCCTCTTCGCCGCCGTCGTGCTACGGGTGACCGACACCGAACTGTTCGCCGCCTTGCCGGCGATGGCGCCGGCCGCGAAGGCGGCCGCGCTCGATGAACTGGTCCGGCGGGTGATCCCGCCTTACGCCGCGGTCGCCGCCTTGCTCGGCCTGCTCGGGCTGCTGGTCCGCTGGTCGCCGTTGCCGGAGATCGACACCGACCACGAAGACGGCACGGTCGCCGAAGCCAACGCCGGGAAGACCAGCGTGTTCCAGTTCCCGCAGCTCGTGCTGGGAGCGATCGGCATCTTCCTGCACGTCGGTACGCAGACCGTGGCCGTCGACACGATCATCGGTTACGCGGACACCATGGGCATCCCGCTCGCGGCGGCGAAGATCCTGCCCGGGTGCGTGCTCGGGGCGATGATCGTGGGCTACCTCCTCGGCCTGGCGTTCATCCCGCGATACGTCTCTCAGGTGACGGCCCTGCGCGCGTGCACCGTGCTCGGCGTCGTCGGCACGCTCGGCGTGCTCTTCGCGCCGGGCCGGCTGACTTTCCTCGGGGTGACGGCCGACGTCTCGCTCTGGTGCCTCGCCGTGCTCGGCCTGTCGAACTCACTGACCTGGGCGGGCATCTGGCCGCTCGCGCTGGACGGACTCGGCCGGTTCACCAAGTCCGGCGCCTCGCTGATGATCATGGGCCTGTGCGGCAACGCGCTCATCCCGCTCGCTTACGGCTGGCTGGCGGACGATCACGGCGCCCGCGCAGGCTACTGGGTGCTCCTTCCCTGCTACCTTTACCTGACCTATTACGCGGTGAGTGGGCACAGGAAGAGAAGTTGGTCGGAGCGCGCGTAAGCGCGCGAGGGGGGCGCATCGCGAGGACTCGAGGGCCGGAGGGCAGGCGAGAGGCAATGTTAGTTGATCAGTTGATCGGTTGGCCGGTGGGCCAGAGGGACAAACGAGAGGCCCGGAGGCTCAGAGGCTCGGTTGATCAGAGAGATACAGGCCTCAAGGGGGAACCGGAGACAGGATGATTGGCTGAGGTGAGACATTTCAGGTCTCGGGTCTCGGCCATCGGGAGCCAGGTTCAGGGGTTCAGGTTCGGGCACAGGTTCAGGGCCTGATTTATGGCAGGGGCGCGCGCCACGCGCGCCCGCGGTGACCAGGTCGCATGGCGCAGACGGGGTTAGATACGTTCAGAATTCCGAACGAAGTCAGACCCCATCTGCGACCGCGGTCGGCTCGGAGAGCCGTGCCTACCCGAGGCACGCTAGGGCAGCACGCGGTGCTGCCCCTACCTAGAGGCAGCTAGGTCGTGACGCGGTCCCGACCCTACCCATGCATTGCAGCGGCTCAATTCAGTCCTCCACGCAGTCCTCTACGCCGCCCTCCATTCAGCGCTCAACTCTGCCACTTCCAAGTCAGCACGATCTCGGTGTCAGGATGGAAGGACTGCTTCACGGGACAGGCTTCGGCGGCGCGGACGAGACGGTCGCGGACTTCCGCCGGGACGCCGGGGGGCATCGTGATGTCGACCTCGAGCTTGGCGATGCGGCGGGGCGGCGTGGTCGTCATGTGCTTGGCGACGGACGCGCGCGCGCCGCGGAGATCGAGGCCCGTGTTGCGGGCGTGGATGCCGAGGATCGTGAGGAAGCACGTCGCCATGGCGGTGGCGGCGAGGTCGGTGGGCGAGAACCCTTCGCCCTTGCCTTGGTTGTCGACCGGAGCGTCGGTCACGATCACGTGGCCCGAAGGCCCGTGCACGGCGCGGACATGGAGGTCGCCGAGGTATTCGCAGGAGATGTTGACGGCCATGGCGGGAGTTAAGCCGCCCGCCGGGCGCTCCCAACAAAAAACCCCGGCGGACCGGGGTCGGGGGAACGGATGGGCCGTGGCTTATTCGTCGCCGTCCTTGCCGATGGCGTCGACCGGGCAGCCTTCGAGGGCTTCCATGCACTTGTCGATGCCTTCCTGGTCGGTCGGCTGGGCGAAGACGTAGGAGTAGCCGCCGTCATCCTGGCGGGTGAAGAACTTCGGGGCGGTCTCGCGGCAGAGGTCGCAGTCGATGCACTGCGAATCCACGTAGAATTTGCCCGGGACGCTTTCAGGGCGCTTGTCGTTCTTATCGGCCATAGGACCCCACTATTTGGAAGCCCGCCCGCAGGTGTCAAGAATCCGCGTCAGTTGGCGGGAAGCATGACGACCAGCCGATGCCGGAAGACGCCGTCAGGGCCCGCGAGGTAGGCGGCGGAAAGACGATCGGCCGTGGCGAACGTCACTTCGATGACCGCGTCCGGGGACAGGTTCGGGCGCAAGCCCGGGCTGGCCTGACGCTCGATGGCCGACAGCGGGCGGACGGCCACGGAGGCGACCGGCAGCTCGTGTTCCTGCTGGATGACCAGGCGCAGCCGGGCGCGCGTGGCGGCGTCGACCCCGTCCCAGCAGAACAGCGCCTCGATCGCCGCGGCATCGTGCCGGGCGAACGCCGCGCGGAGCTCGGCCGCGAGCACGCCGGCGGTATGCGTCCGCCACCCCGACCAGACGGCCACGAGCAGGAAGCCGAGCGACAGGCCGAGGACCGCGGCGAAGACGCGGCGGGCCCAAGGTGAACGGAGGAGAAGCGGACGCACGCGGGAGAAGGACGTTGACCGAATAGCAGGAGCGGAGATATGCACGCAAGAGCCATGGCGCACGAAAGCAAGCCCTCCGCGGATTCCGGCCGTTATGCGGCCCGGGGCGTCTCCGCCTCCAAGAGCGAAGTGCACGCCGCGGTCGACCGTCTCGACCCCGGCCTGTACCCGCAGGCCTTCTGCAAGATCGTGGCCGACCACCTGACCGGCGACGCGGCGAAGTGCGTCGTCACGCATTCGGACGGCTCCGGCACCAAGGCGTTGCTCGCCTACCTCTGGTGGAAGGAGACCGGCGACGCCTCCGTGTTCCGCGGCATCGCGCAGGACAGCATCGTCATGAACATCGACGACCTCCTGTGCGTCGGCGTGACGAAGGGCGTCATCCTCTCCTCGACCATCAACCGCAACGCCAAGGCCATCCCCGGCGCCATCCTCGCGGAGCTCATCAACGGCACCGAGGACGTGCTCGCCATGCTGCGCGCGCAGGGCTTCGGCATCACCTCCGGCGGCGGCGAGACCGCCGACGTCGGCGACCTCACGCCCACCTTGACCGTCGACTCCACCGCCACGGCGATCCTGGCGCGCGCCGAGGTCGTGGACGCCGCGCGCGTCGTGCCCGGCCTGGTCATCGTCGGCATCGCTTCGCACGGCCGCGCCACCTACGAACAGACGGAGAACAGCGGCATCGGCTCCAACGGCCTGACCAGCGCCCGTCACGAACTGCTCTCCAAGTACTACGCCGAGAAGTACCCCGAGACCTACGACAAGGCCACCCCGGCCGACCTCGCCTACTGCGGTCCGCACCGGCTGACGGACCCCCTGCCCGGGTCGACCCTGACCGTCGGCCAAGCGCTGCTTTCCCCCACCCGGACCTACGCCCCTTACGCCCTGCGCCTCCTGCAGGCCTTGGGCAATCAGCGGGTCAAAGGCCTGGTCCATTGCTCCGGCGGGGGCCAGACCAAGTGCCGGCGCTTCGGCACCAAGGTCCATTTCATCAAGGACAACCTCTTCCCGACCCCCCCGATTTTCGCCGAAATCGCCCGGGTCAGCGGCACGGAACCCAAGGAAATGCACCAGGTTTACAACATGGGGCATCGCCTGGAGGTCTTCCTCGAGCCACAGGACGCCGAGACCGCCGTCCGTCTCGCCCTCGAGCTCGGCTTGGACGCCCGGATCATCGGGCGGACCGAAGCCTCGACCCGTCCGGACGGGGCCAACCACGTGACCATCATCAAAGACGGCCAGACCCTGGCCTACGCCTGAAGCTCCCCGGAGGGGTCGGTGGCTCGGGTGGTCGGGCAGACAGGACTTGAACCTGCAACACCCTGCTCCCAAAGCAGGGACTCTACCAATTGAGATACTGCCCGGTACCCGAGAAAACAGTCTGATTTTGTGTTGCCGTCCCTGTCAAACCGCTAATCTCAACCTGTTCTAACCCGCAAAACACCTCCACACATGGAAAACGACAGCATCTCCTCCACCTCTTCCGAATCCAAGCTCCCGCTGATCGTGGGCGTCCTTGGTTTCGCCCTCGGCGCCGCCGGCCTCGTGCTCGGCATCAAGGCGAAGGGTGCCGCCCAGCTCGCCAGCGACGAAGCCGCTCTCGCCAAGACGCAGGTCTCTGAGCTCGGCGCCCAGCTCGCCAGCAAGGCCAACGCCGACGCCGTCGCCTCCCTCCAGGCCGACCTCGCCGCCACCAAGGAACAGACCGCGAAGAACGAAGCCGAACTGCAGGCCGCCATCGTCGCCCTCCAGAAGGTCGCCGCCGCTCCGAAGGCCTCCGCTTCCGGCAAGTCCGCCGCTCCCGCCGGCCCCGGCGAATACGTCGTCGCCAAGGGCGACAACCTCGGCTCCATCGCCAAGAAGAACGGCATCTCCCTCAAGGCCATCCAGGACCTGAATCCGGGCGTCAACCCGAACCGCCTGCAGATCGGTCAGAAGCTGAAGGTCAAGTAAGCCGAGCATGTCGGCGCCCTCTCGCTGGTCCGTCCGGCACGAAGAGCTCCACGCCGACTGCAGGGTTTTCCGGGTTTTCAAAGAACGCTGTCATCACCCTCTCGATCATCGGGAGGGTGATTTCTTTGTGCTCCGTTCCCGCGACTGGGTGCTCGCGCTCCCCGTCACCGACGACGGCCGGCTCGTGATGGTGCGGCAGTACCGGTTCGGCACGCGCGACCTCTCGACCGAGGCGCCCGGCGGCGTCATGGAGGCGGGCGAGGATCCGCGCGTGACCGCCGCCCGCGAGACCGAGGAGGAGACGGGCTTCGCCGGCGGCCGCGCCCGCCTGCTCGGCACGTGCGCGCCCAATCCCGCCATCCAGGCCAACCGCTGCCATTTCGTGCTGCTCGAAGGCGTGCGCCCGACGGGCCGCCGCGCGCCCGACGAGCACGAGGAGATCCAGGTCCTCGCCGTCGCGCCCAAGGCCGCCCTCGCCGCGGCGCTCGCCGACGCCGCGCAGCATTCGCTCGCCCTCCTCGCCCTCTACCGTCTTCGTGACGAGCGACCCGACCTCTTCTCATGACCACTCCCACCCGCATCAAGCACAAGGGCCGCGCCGCCGACCCCGTCCTCGTCGTCGGCTCCGTCGCCTACGACAGCATCATCACGCCGCACGACAAGGGCGAACGCATCCTCGGCGGCAGCGCGTCCTACGCGTGCCTCGCGGCGAGCTACTTCGCGCCGCCCCGCATCGTGGGCGTCGTCGGGCACGACTTCCGCGACCGCGACCGCAACAAGCTCGCCAAGCGCGGCATCGACCTCGACGGCCTGCTGACCGACTCGTCGGGCAAGACCTTCGCCTGGCGCGGCCGCTACCACGAGAACTACAACCGCCGCGACACCGAGGACCTGCAGCTCAACGTCTTCGAGCACTTCAGGCCGCGCCTGCCCGAGGCGCACCTTTCGACGCCGTTCGTGATGCTCGGCAACATCCGCCCGGACCTGCAGCTCGACGTGCTCAACCAGCTCACGAACCCGCGCTTCGTGCTGGCCGACACCATCGACATCTGGATCGAGATGGAGCGCGACAAGCTCGGCGAAGTCATGCGCCGGGCCGACCTCCTGGTCGTCAACGACACCGAATCCGCCAAGCTGACCGGGGAGAGCAACGTGATCGTCGCCGGCCGCGAGCTGCGCAAGCACGGCTGCAAGACCGTCATCATCAAGAAAGGCGAGCACGGCGCCGTCCTCTTCCATGAGGAAGGCATGTTCGCCCTGCCCGCCTATCCCGTGACCGAACTCCGCGACCCCACCGGCGCGGGCGACAGCTTCGCGGGCGCGCTCCTCGGCCACCTCGCCGCGACCGGCGCCACCGACTTCGCCGCGCTCAAGCAGGCCATGGTCTACGGCACCGCCGTGGCCAGCCTGACCGTCGAGGCGTTCTCGACCGACCGCCTGGCCAAGGCCGGCTGCCGCGAGATCCGCGCGCGCCGCAGGGAACTGCTGAAGCTGATCAAGGCCTAGCCCCGGGGGCGGCCGAGCATCCGCCACAGCACGAAGAGGAGCACGCCGGAGAAGACCAGGTCGCCGACCACGAGCGGCCAGAGCTTCGGGAGCTTCTGCGCGAACAGGCCGTAGCCGAGGAAGCCGGCCTGCAGCACGATGAGGATGGCGAGCGCCGGGACGAAACGGCGGAGCTTGGCCAGCGGGTCGGGGGAACTCATGCGAAGCAGCGGCGGTGGGACTCGGCCAGGCCGAGCAGCGTGAGGTGCGGCTCGTGCGCGACGCGGTCGCGCCACGAGGCCGGCAGGTAGACGGCCGCCCCGCCGGTGACGATGACCTTGGGCGGCGGCGAGCCTTGGCGGACGAGCTCGGCGCACACGCCGTCGAGGAGCGCGCCGATCATCCCGGCGAATCCGAGGGCGCAGCCCGCGCGCATGGCGTCGACGGTCGACTTGCCGATGGCGGGCCCGCCGAGCAGCGCGGCCGGATCGAGCGCGGGCAGCAGCGCGGTGCGCTCGTGGAGATAACGCGTCATCACGCCGAGGCCCGGGGCGATGATCCCGCCGGCGTAGCCCCGTTCGGTGAGGATGTCGACCGTGGTGGCCGTGCCCATGCCGACGATCACCGCGGGCGCGCCGGCGACGAGCTGGGCGCCGACGCAGTCGGCGAGGCGGTCCTGGCCGACCTCGGCCGGCTGGGGATAGTCGAAGCCCAGTCCCTTCACGGTGTCGTGCCGGAGATGGTGGAACGGCCGGCCGCAGCTCAGCAGCGTCGGCTGGAGGACGGCGGTCGCGGCCGGGACGACGCTGGCGAAGGCGACGCCGGCGGTCGGGTGCGCGGCGAGGAGCGCCGTCAGCGCGACGGTGTCGAGCGTGGCGGTCGGGACTTCGCCGTGGGCGAGCACCCGTCGGCCGTCGACGACGCCCCAGTGCGCGTGCGTGTTGCCGACATCGAGACAGAAGAGAGCCACAGGAGGGAAGGTGCCGAGAGGCCGGTCCGGCGCAAGCGTCAGGGTTTGCGCAAGGTCACCTCGCCGGAAGAGACGACCGCGCGGCGGCCGCCGCCGGTCCGCAGGATGAGCGAGCCCTCGTCGTCGATCCCGTCGACGACGCCCGCGACCGGGTCGCCCCGGAGGCCGACGCGGACGGACTTGCCGGCCAGGACGTCATGATGGCTCCAGAGCCTGCGGAAGGAGCGGGACCAGGTCCCTTCCTCGAACTGCTCCCAGGCGCGGAAAAGGGCGGCGATGACGCCGGCCGCCTCGCGATTGAGGTCGAGCGGGGCGCCGAGCGCGGCCTCGAGCGAACCCGCCGTGGCGCGGAGGTCGGCGGGGAAATCCTTCGGCGCGCCGGTCAGGTTCAGGCCGACGCCGAAGACCAGTTCGCGGACGGAATCCGCGTCGAGGCGAGCCTCCGTGAGCATGCCCGCGACCTTGCGCCCGTCGGGTGACTGCAGGTCGTTGGGCCACTTGAGTCCGAGCCTCAGGCCGAGGGCTTTCTCGACATGCGCGCAGAGGGCGAGGCCCATCCAGAGCGTGAACGGCTTGAGCCGGTCCGGCGGGATGAACGGACGGAAGGCCAGCGAGAGGTAGAGGTTGCCGGAGGGCGCGCTGTGCCACTTGCGACCAAGCCGACCGCGGCCCGCCTTCTGGGTCCGGGCGAGGACCGCGAAGGGCGCCTCCTGGCCGACGGCGAGACGACGCTCGGCCTCGGAGTTGGTGCTGTCGACCTCGGCGAGGAACTCGACCTTCGGCGCCACCTTAAGCCGGCGGAGGTGCGCGTCGAGCAAGGCGGGGTCGAGCTGCCGGGGGACGGCACGCAGCGCGTAGCCCTTGCGGGTCGAGGCCGCGAAGACGTAACCCGCGGCGCGCAGACGCTCGAGGCGGCTCCAGATGGCCACGCGCGAGACGCCGAGCTCCTTCGCGAGCCGGTCGCCGCTGACCGGTTCGCCGTCCGCTTCGAGGAAGGCCAGGAGGATGCTGCTGTCGAGGTCCGGCATGTCGTCAGAGCCAGTCGAGGCCGAGGTCGCACCACGGCGCCGCGTGGGTGAGCGCGCCGCACGAGACGAAGTCAGGCGCGAGCGCGCCGATCTGCGGCAAGGTCTCCAGGCTCACCCCGCCGCTGACCTCGGACCAGGCGCGGCCGCGGAGGAGCGGGATCGCGGCGCGGAGGTCGTGCGGCGTGAAGTTGTCGAGCAGCACGACGTCGGCGCCGGCGGCGAGCGCGGGTTCGAGCTGGTCGAGCCGGTCGACCTCGACCTCGACGAGCAGGTCGGGGCGCTCCGCGCGGGCGCGGCGGACCAGCGCGGTGAGGCGTTCGCCGGCGGCGGCGCCGCCGGCCGCGAGATGGTTGTCCTTGACCATGATGCGGTCGAAGAGGCCGAGCCGGTGGTTATGGCCGCCGCCCTGCCCGACCGCGTATTTCTCCAGCATGCGGAAGCCCGGCGTCGTCTTGCGCGTGTCGAGCAGCTTCGTCGGCGAGGAGCCCAGCGCGCGCACGTGGGCGCGCGTGTGGGTGGCCACGCCGCAGAGGCGCTGGAGGAAGTTCAGGAGGACGCGTTCGGCGGAGAGCAGTTCGGCCGCCGGGCCTTCGACTTCGGCGACCGCCGTGCCGGCCGGGACCTCCGCGCCGTCGGCGACGAGCAAGGTCGCGCGGCAGCGGCCGCCGTAGGCGGCGAAGACGACGTCGAGGAGACCGAGGCCCGCGAGGACCATGGGGCGACGGGCGACCACGCGGGCGCGGGCGCGCGCGGCGCCGGCGAGCAGGTCGGCGGACGGATCGCCCGCGCGCGGCGGGCGGGCGGCGAGGCCGAGGCCGGCGAGGTCTTCCTCGCGGGCGAGCTCGGCGAAGCGGAGCAGCCACGCGCGGTCCAGCTCGTCCCAGCGGAGACGGCGGATGAGGCGGGAAGTCTGGCCGGGATCGCGCGGCATGGCCTCACCTTACGCCCCCCGCCCTCGCGGGCAAGGGGGTTAAGGGAAGAACTTCTTGAACTTCGAGCGCCAGGACTCGGAGACCGGCGCCGCTTCGTCGCCGCAGGCGGCGGCGTAGGCCTTGAGGGCCTCCTTCTCCTTGTCGGTCATCTTCTTCGGGACGTCGATGTCGACGCGCACCAGGAGGTCGCCGGCGGCGGAGCCGCGCAACGGCGGCATGCCTTCGCCGCGGAGGCGGAAGATCGTGCCGCCCTGGGTGCCGGCGGGGATGTTGAGGTTGGTCTTCCCCTTGAGTTTCGGGACGACGATCTTGCCGCCGAGGGCGGCCACGGAGAACTTCACCGGCACGCTGCAGGCGAGGTCGTCGCCGTCGCGCTCGAAGAGTTCGTGCTCCTGGACGGAGATGTAGACGTAGAGGTCGCCGGCCTGGGCGCCGCGGCGGCCGGAGGAACCGTTGCCGCTGGAGCGGAGCTTCGTGCCCGTGTCGACGCCCGGGGGGATGCGCACGTTGACGCTGGATTCGGCGACCGTGCGGCCTTCGCCGGAGCAGGCCTTGCAAGGCCTGTCGATGCGCTCGCCTTCGCCGGCGCAGCTCGGGCACGTCTGCTTCATCGAGAAGAAGCCCTGGGATCGGACCACCTGGCCGTGGCCGTGGCAGGTCGGGCAGCGGGTCTTCTTCGCGCCGGCTTCGGCGCCGGAACCGGCGCACTTCGCGCACGCGACGTGCTTGCGGTAAGGGATCTTCCGTTCGACGCCTTCGGCGGCCTCCTCGAGGGTCACCTTCAGGTCGACGCGGAGGTCTTCGCCGGCGTTGTCATGACCGCCCCCGCCGCCGCCGAACATGTCGCCGAAGCCGCCCCCGCCGCCGAACATCTGCTCGAAGATGTCGCGCGGGTCGGCGCCGCGGAAACCGCCGCCGGCCGGGCCGCGCGGTCCGCCGCCCATGTTCGGATCGAAGGCGGCCTCGCCGTGCTGGTCGTAGAGCTTGCGCTTGGCCTCGTCGCCGAGGATCTCGTAGGCGCGGGAGACCTTCTTGAACTTCTCCTCGGCCTCCTTGTTGCCCGGATTGCGGTCCGGGTGGAATTCCATGGCCTTCTTGCGGTAGGCCTTCTTGAGCTCGTCGGCGGACGCGGACTTCGCGACCCCGAGCAACGTGTAGTAATCTTCGGCCATCGCGGGGGCTTACTGGGCGGGACCGGAAGAGACGAAGACGGCGGCGGGGCGGAGCACGCGGTCATGGAGCAGCCAGCCGGCGCGGGCGACGCGGAGCACCGTGCCCTCGGCGACGGTCGCGGAGGCCTCGGAGCCGACGGCCTCGTGGCGGGCGGGATCGAAAGGCTGGCCGACGGGATTCACCTCGACGAGCCCCTGGGCGGAGAGGATGCCGCGGAGCTGGCCGATCGCCAGGCGGAAGCCTTCGGCGACGGCGCGGCCGTCGGTCTGCGTGGCGGCGGACTCGAGGCCGAGGGCGAGCGAGTCGAGGGCGGGCAGCAGGTCCTCGAGGAGGCCGGCGGTCGCGAACTTGCGGAGCTCCTCGCGTTCGCGCTGATGGCGGCGCTGCTGGTTCTGCTGGTCGGCGTTGCTGCGGAGCACGGTGTCCTTGAGCCGCGCGATCTCGCCCTCGAGTTCGGCGAGGCGGACGGCGGGATCGACGGGGGTCGGAGCGGCTTCGGGGGCGGGTTCGGTCATAAGGTCATTTCTCTTCGCGGGAGGGGCGGCGGAGTTTCTCGCGGGCGAGCTCGAGCATCAGTTCGGGCTGGCGGCGGAGGGCGGTCTGCAAGGCCTGCTGGCCCATCGGGCCGGAGACCTTCGCGTCGAAGTTCCGGTCGGTGATGTCGCGGGCCTCGAACTCGTAGCCGTAATCCTGGTCGAAGACGACGCGGCGGGCGGCGGTGCCGTCGCCGGAGATGACGGTGACGCGGCCCACGCGGACGCGGAGATGCTTGATGGCGAACGGCTGCGCGGGCTTGGCGGGCTCCGCGGAGGGAGACGGCGCCCCCTTGAGGCCGTTGCCGATGTCCTTGGCGTTGTTGTCGACCAGGAAGTCCTGCTTCCCGACGATCGTCACGCGGTCGATGTCCAGCACGGCCTCGTTGACCACCTGGCCGCCGCCTTCGACGAAGCTGAGCGGATCGACGTCCAGGATCAGCCGCTTCACGCGGAGGAACTCGCGTTCCTGCCAGCGGGAGGGATTGGTGATGACGAGGCCGGCGTAATCCACGCGGCCCGTGAAAAGGTTCGTCTGGTTATCCTCGACCGTCAGGCGGGCGCCGGACTGGCCGGAGAGGGAGGCGTCCAGGAGGCGGGGGGAGTAGCGGCCGAGCGCCCAGACCGCCAGCACGCCGACCAGGACCAGGAACAACGCCACGCCGCACAGCAAGGTGACAAGCTTGCGCAGGACGGAACCCGGACGGGACTGGAGGCGGCGCAGGGACATCGACGAGCAGGGAAAAGGAGCAGTAGGCATGCCACGAAGCAGGGTCAATGTCGGAGGGAAAACGCAGGCTTATGCCCGTTTTTCCGGGCATGCTCGCAAACAAAAGACCCGCCGAGGTCCGTCGGCGGGTCCTTCTGTCACGCTCGGTGTGACGCGCGACCCTTACTGGGCCAGGACGGCGAAGGTGAGGTCGTCGCCGACGCGGACTTCGGGGACCGAGGCCTGGTTCGGGCTGATCGCCACGATCGTGGAGGCGTCGTCGCCCTTGATCACTTCGACGAGGAAATTCTTGCCGGCCTTGGTGAGCTGGAGGCGGGTGCCCGCGTCACGCTTCTCGAGGGCGCCGAGTTCGAGGAGCGAAAGGTCGGCGCGGATGGCGCGGACGGTGGTGCGGGTGGGGTCGACGGCGGCGGCCGGGGCGTCCTTCTCCCAGGAGAAGCGCGCTTCGCCGGAGGACGAAGCGGCGCCGGCGGAGGCCGACTTAGGGGATTTGCAGCCGACGAAAAGGGCGGCCAAGGCGAGGAGGAGCAGAGAGCGCTGCATAGGAGTCAGGGGTGAGAAAAAGGGTCATTTCGGGCTAGTTCCTAGTCAACCCCTTAATGCTTGCGGAGGGGCTGGCGGTGGGCTTCCTCCAAGCTCTCATGAGTCAGGAAGCCGCCAAACTGATGCTCGGACTGCCCAAGGGCAGCCTCGAGGAGGCCACCCTCCAGCTGTTCGCCCGGGCCGGGTTCCCCGTGGCCAAGAGCAGCCGCTCCTACCGCCCCTCTTTCGACGACCCCGCCCTCGACGGACGCTTCATCCGCGCCCAGGAAGTGGCCCGTTACGTCGAGCACGGCTTCTTCGACTGCGGCCTGACCGGCCAGGACTGGGTCCAGGAGAACAACGCCGACGTCGTCCAGGTCTGCGAACTGATCTACAGCCGCGCCTCCGCCCAGAAGTCCCGCTGGGTCCTGTGCGTCCCCGAAGCCTCGCCCGTCAAGACCGCCAAGGACCTCGCCGGCAAGCGCGTCGCCACCGAACTCGTCGAGACCACCCGCCGCTGGTTCAAGTCCCAGGGCGTCGAGTGCGAGGTCGAGTTCTCGTGGGGCGCCACCGAAGTGAAGGTCCCGGAGCTCGCCGACGCCATCGTCGACATCACCGAGACCGGCTCCTCCATCAAGGCCAACAAGCTGCGCATCGTCGCCCAGCTGATGGAGACCACCACCGTCCTCGTCGCGAACAAGGCCGCCTGGGCCAACCCCGCGAAGCGCGCCAAGATCGAGCAGATCGTGCTCATGCTGCAGGGCGCCCTCGCCGCCCAGCACATGGTCGGCCTGAAGTTCAACCTCCCCAAGGCGAAGCTCGAACAGGTCGCCGCCGCCCTGCCCGCCCTGCGTAACCCGACGGTCTCCCCGCTCAGCAACGCCGAGTGGATCGCCGTCGAGACCATCATCGACGCCCGCCAGGCGCGCGAGTTCATCCCGACCCTCAAGGCCGCCGGCGCCGAGGGCATCGTGGAGTACCCGATCAACAAGCTCGTCTACTGACGACCCTCGCCATGGCTGACTCCGTCCGCGTCGGTCTCATCCAGCTCACCGCCGAGGACACCCCGGCGGCGAACGTGCGCAAGACCCTGCCCCGCATCGAGGAAGCGGCGGCCAAGGGCGCGAAGATCATCGGCCTGCAGGAGATGTTCACCACGAAGTATTTCTGCGTCACCCAGGACCCGAAGCACTTCGACCTCGCGGAGCCGATCGAGACCGGCCCGTCCGTGACCGAGCTCGCCCAGGCCGCCAAACGCCTCGGCGTCGTCATCGTCGCCCCGCTCTTCGAAGCCCGCGGCAGCGAGGTCTACCACAACACCGCGGCCGTCATCGACGCCGACGGCACCGTGCTCGGCAAGTACCGCAAGATGCACATCCCGCAGGATCCCGGCTTCGAGGAGAAGTTCTACTTCACGCCCGGCGACCTCGGCTTCCGCGCCTGGAAGACGGCGCACGGCGACATCGGCGTGCTCATCTGCTGGGACCAGTGGTACCCCGAAGCCGCGCGCCTCACCGCGCTCGGCGGCGCGCAGATCCTCTTCTACCCGACCGCGATCGGCTGGCTGCCCGAAGAGAAGGCCGCCCTCGGCAAGGCCCAGCACAACGCCTGGGAGACCGTCCAGCGCGGCCACGGCGTCGCCAACGGCTGCTACGTCGCCGCGACCAACCGCGTCGGCACCGAAGGCCGCACCCAGTTCTGGGGCCAGAGCTTCGTCTCCGACCCCTACGGCGAGATCGTCGCCCGCGCGTCCGTCGAGCAGGAGGAAGTCCTCCTCGCCGACTGCGACCTCCGGAAACAGCGCGAATTCCGCCGCATCTGGCCGTTCTTCCGCGACCGCCGCATCGACGCCTACGGCGACCTGACGCGCCGCCTGCGCGACTGACCTTCCGCATGTCCACGCCTCGCTCCCTCGGATTCCGCATGCCTGCGGAATGGGAATCCCAGTCCGCCACGTGGCTCTCGTGGCCGTCGAACACCTCGCTCTGGCCCGGACATTACGGTCTCATCCCGGCGAAGTTCGCCGAGTTCGCCGCCGCGATCTCGCGCTTCCAGCCGGTGAAGATCAACGCCGCCGGCAGGCTGCGCGCCGAAGCCGAGCGCGAGCTCAAGGCCGCCAAGGCCGACCTCTCCGTCATCGAGCTGACCGACATCGCCACCGACGACGTCTGGTGCCGCGACCATGGCCCGATCTTCGTGAAGAACGACCGCACGAAGGAACTCGCGCTCACCGACTGGGAATTCCACGGCTGGGGCGGCAAGTTCGAGGCCTCGCTCGACAACCAGGTGCCCGGCAAGGTCGCCGCGAAGCTCGGCGTGCGGCAGTTCAGCTATCCGTTCGAGCTCGAAGGCGGCGGCATCGAGGTCTCCGGCGACGGCCTGCTCCTCACCACCGAGGCCGTGCAGAACAACCCGAACCGCGCCGAAGGGCGCGACGACGCCGCGTTCCACGCCGCCATCCGCGACGGCCTCGCGATCGACGAGCTCCTCTGGATCGGCGAAGGCCTGGCCAACGACGATACCGACGGGCACATCGACAACCTCGCGCGTTTCATCGCGCCGCGCGCCATCCTCGCCGTCAGCGAGTCCGACAAGGCTTCGCCCAACTACGCGCCGATGCAGGAGAACCTGCGGCGCCTGCGCGAGATGCGTCCGCGCGGCCAGCGCCTCGACATCCTCGAGCTGCCGTTGCCGAAGCCCATCCGCCTCGCCGGCCGCGACCTCCCGCCGAGCCACGCAAACTTCCTCATCGTGAACGACGGGGTGCTCGTGCCGCTCTACGGCCAGGAATCCGACCAGGTGGCCATGGGCATCATCGGCGACTGTTTCCCGGGTCGCAAGATCGTGGGCATCGACTGCCGCGTGCTGCTCATCGAAGGCGGCGCGTTGCACTGCCTCAGCCAGCAGCAGCCGGCGTGAGCGCGGCGGAACCGCGAGGAAACAATCGAGGGGCGGTGCAAAGGTGAAGGATGATCAGCCTTGGTCGATGCAGCCATCCGTCATCGACCCAGCCATCGACTCCGTCATCTACGTCGCTTACTTCTTCGGCTTCAGCTTGGACGAACAACCGCAATCCCCGGCGCAGCCGCCCGCTTTTCGGCGACGCGCGGCGGCGAGCCAGCGGCGGGCGAGCCAGCCGACGGCCACGCCGACGACGGCGCCCACGATGACGGCTTCGAGGTTCATGTGAGGCGGATGATGACCTGGTAGACGGCCATCGAGACCACCCAGGCGAGGGTGGTCATGGTGACGAACGAGCCTGCGGCCCATTTCCAGCCGCCGGTCTCCTGGGCGAGGGTGGCGATGGTCGGGCCGCACTGCGAGCAGAGGGCGAAGAAGACCATGAGCGCCAGCACGGCGGCCAGCGAGAAGATCGGGGTGCCGGCGCGCGGGCCTTCCGGCCACTTGGCGTCCTGCATGGCCTTGCGGAGGTCCTGGCTGTCGGCTTCGGCGCCTTCGCCGACGGAATAGGTGACCCCGAGCGTGGAGACGATGACCTCGCGCGCCGGAAAGCTGGCGAGCACGCCGACGGTGATCTTCCAGTCGAAGCCGAGCGGGTCGAAGACCGGCTGGATCGCTTTGCCGAAACGTCCCATGTAGGACTGCTCGACGTAGGCGGCCTGCGCGCGGGCCTTCACCTTCTCGGCGGACTCCGTCGGATGCGCGGCGCGGATGCGCTCGGCCACCGAGGCGTCGCGGGGGAAATACGAGAGCGCCCAGACGACGATGGTGATGGCGAAGATGACCGTACCGGCCTTGGAGACGAACTCGGCGGCGTTCTGCCACATGCGCCAGACGACGTCGCGCGGCTTCGGCATCTGGTAGCGGGGCAGCTCGAGGACGAACGGCTGGGGCTTCACCTTGAGCACGAGGCGCGTGAGGACGAAGGCGGTGGGGACCGCGAAGACCAGGCCCACGCAATGCATGCCGACCATCACCAGCGATTCCCAGCCGGGGCCGTACAGCGGCCCGATGAAGGCCGCGCACATGAGGGCGTAGATCGGGAAACGGGCCGAGCAGCTCATGAACGGCACGACGAACGCCGTCGCGAGGCGCGCCTTAGGGTCTTCGATCGTGCGGGTCGAGAGCAGGCTCGGGATCGCGCAGGCGAAGCCGGAGAGCATCGGCACGAAGCTCTTGCCGTTGAGCCCGCACCAGCTGAACAGCCGGTCCATGATGAACGCGGCGCGGGCCATGTAGCCGCTGTCCTCGAGGATGCCGATGAACAGGAAGAGGATGAGGATCTGCGGCAGGAAGACCAGGAAGGCCCCGACGCCGCCGAGGATGCCGTCGGCGACGAGGCTCTGGAGCATCGGGTACGGTTCGAGCGAGGGCGCGACGACGCCCTTGGTCCAGTCCACGCCCAGCTGGATCCAGTCCATCGGGAACTTCGCGAGCCAGAAGACCGACGCGAAGAAGCCAAGCATGATGCCCATGAAGAGGACCGGGCCGAGCACGCGGTGAAGCAGCAGGCGGTCGACGGCGGCGGTGCGTCCGGCCTTGCCGAGGCCCTCGCTGACGACGCCGTCCAAGGCCACGCGGAGCTGGGCGTAATGCACGAGCGGTTCGGCCGCCATCGGGTTGTAGCCGGAATTACGCACGCGGTCGCGCGCGGCGCGGAGGGGCTTCTCGCGGCGCTCGAGCGTCCAGCCGAGCCGCTCGGCCGTGGACACGTTGGTGTCGAAGAGCAGCCGCTGCGCGTCGGCGGAGGAGACCGTCTTGCCGGTGTCGGCCGCGGCGGCCTGGGCGACGTCGGCGAGCGCGCCCGCGATGTCGGCCGGCCAGACGACGCGCTTCAACGGCGTGCGGCGCGACAAGGCGTCGGCGAGGCCGCGCCGGACCTCCGGGATGCCCTCGCCCTTCCAGGCGGAAGTCAGGACGACCGGCACGCCGCCGAGGCGACGGGAAAGCAGCGCGGTGTCGATGCGCAGGCCCTGCTCCTGGGCGACGTCCGCCTGATTGAGCACGAGCACGACCGGCAGGCCGAGCTCGGCGACCTGCGAGGCGAGGAAGAGGTTGCGGAGCAGGTTGGTCGCGTCGACGACGAGCACGACGGCGTCGGGTCGGCGGTCGCCGGCGATGTTGCCCGAGAGTGCGTCGATGACGACCTGCTCGTCCGGCGAGGCGGCGGCGAGGGAGTAGAGGCCGGGGAGGTCGACGAGCTCGACTTTCTGGCCGTCGCCCAGATCGCAGGTGCCGGACTTGCGCGAGACCGTCACGCCGGGGTAGTTCCCGACGCGTTGCCGCAGGCCGGTCAGGGCGTTGAAGAGGGTCGACTTGCCGGTATTCGGGTTACCGACGAGCGCGACCAGCAGGCCTGCGTCGGGAGTGCTCACGGCTGGCGCGGACGCTGGATGGGACAATCGGCGGAGACGTCGACGATCAGGTTCTCGGCTTCGGCGAGCCGCAGGCTGACGACCTGGCCGCAGAATTCGATGGCCAGCGGATCACCCAAGGGAGCCTTCCGGATGAGCTTCAAGACCATCCCGGGGAGGAGTCCCAAGGCCATCAGACGCTGATCCACCCCCCGCTCAGGGTTGAGCGAGGCCAGCTTCCCGAATTGACCGGGTAGAAGTTGGGAGAGCGGGGTCACGCTAATTGAGATTGAGTCTCAAAAGTAGGCCTTCAGCCCCCTTTGTCAACGCGGACCCTCATTCTCTGGAGCTGGGTTTACGACTCCCCCTGCCCAGCTTACTTCCTTATAACCCCCTGATGCACGAGCTGACCCCAGACGTCGAATCCCCGGCCCGGCATTCCGAACGGGATCACGGGGGCATCGGCGGTCACCCCCGGGGCCTGACCATGCTTTTCTACGCCGAGATGTGGGAGCGGTTCTCCTACTACGGCATGCGGGCGCTGCTGCTCCTGTTCATGATCACGCCGCTGGCGATGGGCGGCCTCGGGTTCGACCAGAAGTTCGCGGCGCAGGTCTACGGCAACTACACCATGGCCAGCTACCTGGTGTGCATCCTCGGGGGCTACCTCGCGGACAACTTCATCGGCGCGCGCCGGGCGGTCCTCGTCGGCGGCCTGATCATCACCGCGGGCCACTACGCGCTGGCGTTCGATTCCGTGCCGACCTTCTTCGCCGGGCTGATCCTGATCGCGCTGGGCACCGGCCTGCTCAAGCCGAGCATCAGCACGTTGGTCGGCGGACTCTACTCGCACGGCGACGCGCGCCGGGACGCCGGCTTCTCGCTCTTCTACATGGGCATCAACCTCGGCGCGTTCGCCGCGCCGCTCGTCGTCGGCTGGCTCGCGCAGGGCGCGACGTTCAAGGCGCTGCTCGCCGGCTGGGACCTCGATCCCGCGCACAGCTGGCACTGGGGCTTCGGCGCGGCGGGCGTCGGGATGACCTTCGGCATGATCGTCTACCTGCGCCGCCTGCATTGGCTGTCGCACGTCGGCCAGCCGCCGGCGGCCGACGCGCCGCGCCCCTGGCCGGGCCTCGCGCTGGTGACGCTCGGCACGGCGGCGCTGCTGGCCGTGATGATCGCGTCGGACTACTACGCGTGGATCAACCCCGTCGTCTACGCGCTCCCGGTCGTCGGCATCGTCTGGTTCGGCGTCGTGCGACGGGACGACGACAGCCGGCGCCTCGCGGCGATCCTCGTGTTCTTCGTCTGCGCGATCCTGTTCTGGGCGGTCTTCGAGCAGGCGGGTTCCTCGCTGACGCTCTTCGCGGACGAGCTCACGCGCAACGAACTGTTCGGCAGCCCCTTTCCTTCGTCGTGGTTCCAGTCGGTGAACTCGTTGTTCATCCTCGCGCTCGCGCCGCTGTTCGCGTGGCTCTGGGTGCGCCTGCGCGAGCGGCAGCCCTCGATGCCGATGAAGTTCGTCTGGGGCCTCGTCTGCCTCGGTCTTTCGTTCGCGCTGCTCGTCCCCGCGGCCAAGCTCACCGCCGAGGGCAAGGTCAGCCCCTGGTGGCTGATCGCGGTGTACTTCCTGCAGACCGTCGGCGAACTCTGCCTCAGCCCCGTCGGCCTGAGCGCGATGACGAAGCTCGCGCCCGCGAAGCTCGCCGGCCTCGTGATGGGGGTCTGGTTCCTCGGCACGGCGCTGGGCAACAAGCTCGCCGGCGTCGTCGCGGCCGAGTTCAACGCGAAGGACCCGCAAGCCCTCGCGCATTTCTTCTGGCAGCAAGCCCTGCTCGTCGGCGGACTCACCGTCCTGCTGCTCGTGCTGGTGCCGTGGGTCCGTCGCCTGACCGGGGAGACGACGCGCTGATCAGAGCTCGGCCTGCACGCGCACCGACACGGGGCAGTGGTCCGAACCGGTGACCTTGTCGTGGATCTCCGGCTGAGAATACTTCAGGCCGTCGGAGGTCAGGCAGTAATCCAGGCGCCAGCCGATGTTCCGGGCGCGGATGCCGGGGCGATAGGACCACCAGCTGTAACGCTGCGCGAGGGTCGGATGCTGGGCGCGGAAGGTGTCCGTGAAGCCATGCTGATCGAGGAGCTGGCCGAAGGATTCGCGCTCCTCGTCGGTGAACCCCGCGTTGCGGCGGTTCGACGCCGGGTTGGCCAGGTCGATCTCGGCGTGCGCGACGTTGAGGTCGCCGCAGACGACGACCGGCTTCTTCTTGGCGAGGCGGGCGAGGTATTTCCGGAAATCGGCGTCCCACTGCAGACGATAATCGAGGCGCTCGAGTTCGCGCTGCGAATTCGGCACGTAAGCGCTGACGACGAAAAGTCCGTTGAACTCCGCCGTCACCACGCGTCCTTCGAGAGGATGGTCGCCAGGGAAGTCGGTCGCGACGGAGAGCGGCGCGCGCTTGGAAAGCACCGCGGTGCCGGAGTAGCCTTTCTTCTCCGCCTCGTGCCAGAACTGATGCGGGAACGCCAGGCCGAGCGTCGAGGCGACGGCCGTCTCGCACTTGGTCTCCTGCAGGCAGAGCACGTCCGGATCGGCGGCCGCGACGAAGTCGGCGAGCCCTTTGCCCAAGGCGGAGCGGACGCCGTTGACGTTCCAGGAATAGATCTTCGCGTGACTCACAGGCGGGTCACTTGAAGAGCTGGTTCATCTTCCGGTCGAGGTCCTTGCCTTTTTCTTCGACCTTGGCCGCCTCGCGCGAAGCGGGGGCCGGCGGGGCGGTCGGAGCCGGGGCGACGGCCGCATCGACCGCGGGGGCCGGGGACGGAGCGACCGCGGCGGGAGCGGGCGCCGGCACGGGAACGGCAGGAGCGGCGGCGGCCGGGGTCGGGGCGACCGGCTCGACCGGCTTGCGGCCGTAGAGCACGTCGATGCGCTCGGCGAGCGTCGGCGGACGCTTGGGCGCGACGGCGACGGCCGGGGCGGGCGGAGTCGCCGCCACGGCGACGGCCGGCGCAGGCGCGGGCGCGGGCGTCACGACCGTCGGATAGGGCGAATCGAACTTCGTGCCCTTGGCGACGAGTTCCGTGACGCGCTTACCGAGTTCGGCGGCGAAGTCCGTGAGGGTGCTCGCGATCTCGAACTTCGCGCCCTTGGCGCGCACCTCGAGCTGGCCGTTCGGCAGCACGCGGGTGAGCTGGAGCACCGTGCCGGCCTCGAGCGCCAGGTCCTGCGGCTTCTGGCCTTCGACCGGGACGGCGACCGTGGTCGCCTTCTTCACGGCGACCGCGGTCGGCCAGAGGACGAGGTGGCGGGCGATCGCGGCGAAATCCAGGGCCGGGTCGGCGGCGGCCGGAGCAGGTGAGGCGGACGTGGCGGGCGAAACGGTCGCCGGAGCTGGCGACGACGGCGCCGGCTTGCCCGTGGCCACCGCGGTCGGCGCGGGCGCGGCGACCTTCGACGGGGCCGCGGGGACCGCGTCCGGAGCCGGGCTCGGCGTCGGCTGAGCGACGCGCGTGCCGAGATCGAGCGGCTTGATGGCCGTGTCGCCGCGACGGACGTCGACCTGGAAGCTCGGCGTCAGGAACAGGATGCCGGCGGCGCCGGCGAGCGCGCCGAAAAGGAAGAGGAGCAGACCTCGGAAGAAAGCGGCCATGGGAATCAGGAGCCCGCCTTGATCTCGATCACGTCATGCGGGGCGGCTTCGCGCTGGCCGGCAGGCGTGACGCGGATGTAGCGGGCGCGCTTGCGGTGCTCGGCGAGGTTGGCGGCGCCGAGGTAGCCGAGGCCGCTCTGGATACCGCCGGCGAGCGTGCCGAGGACCTGGTCGACCGTGCCGGAGACCTCCTTGAGGGCTTCGATGCCTTCGGCCGCGACCTTGCTGAACTTGCCGCTGGCGGAGTGGCCGTAGCGGGCGGCCGAGCCCTTGCGCATGGCCTCGTGCGAGCCCATGCCGCGGTATTCCTTGTAAGTCTTGCCGTTGATCTCCATCAGCTTGCCCGGCGCTTCGCGCGAGCCGGCGAGGAGGCCGCCGAGGATGACCGCGTCGGCGAGGGTGAGGGCCTTGACGATGTCGCCGCTCTTCGTGATGCCGCCGTCGGCGAGGATGCGCACGCCTTTCCGGGCGGCCGCGCGGGAAGCGACGTAGAGCGCGGTGAGCTGCGGGATGCCGACGCCCGCGACGATGCGGGTCGTGCAGATGGAGCCGGGGCCCTGGCCGATCTTGACCGTATCGGCGCCGGCCGCGGCGAGGAACTCGACGCCTTCGCCGCTGGTGACGTTCCCGGCGATGAGCGTGAGGCCCTTGTGGGACTTGCGGAGGAGGCGGAGCGCGTCGCCGACGCCTTTGGTGTGGCCGTGGGCGGTGGAGATCGCGAGGGCGTCGGCGCCTTCGGCGACGAGCGCGCCGACATGGCCGAGCAGGCGGGCCCGGTCGATCTCGCCGTCGGCCGTGCGGGGGACGGAGATGGCGACGCCGACGCGCAGGCGGAAATCCGCGTCGCGGGTCGGGCGCACGTGGGCGCGGGATTCTTCGGAGATGCGCTCGATGTCGCTGAGGGTGAAGAGGCCGCGGAGGCGGTTCTTCGCGTCGACGACGAGGAGCTTGTTCTGGCCGACATGGTCGGAGAACTTGCGGTCGGCGGTGGCGATCGGGTCCTTGCCGAGGTCCTTCTCCGCGACGGTGAAGACCTTGTCGCGGGGGATCATGACGGCGACGACCTTGCGCTGGCCGTGGCGTTCCTTGACGGCGCTGCCCGGCAGGAGGCCGAGGAGCGTGCCGTCGGCGGAGGTCACGGGGAAGGTGCTGAAGGCGAGGCCGTCGCGCTCGATGCGGGCGAGGACCTCGGCGATGGTGTCGTCGGCCGACACGACGGCGGGGTCGCCGATCATGCCGTGGATGTGGTTCTTGACCCGGCGCACCTCGGCGACCTGGTCGGCCTCCGACATGTTATAGTGCAGCAGGCCGAGGCCGCCGTTCAGGGCCATCGCGATGGCCATGCGGTGCTCGGTGACCGTGTCCATGTCCGAGGACACGATCGGGAGGGAGAGCGGGAGGGCGTCGGACAGGGCCGAATCGAGGCGCGTCATCCGGGGCAGGACCTCCGAGTAACGGGTGGCCAGGGAGACGTCGTCATACGTCAGGCCGAGGCCGGCGTTGGCGGGGAAGAAGTCGTCCGCGGACAGGTAGAAGCGTTCGTCGAGGGAAACGCGGCCCTTGGATTTCGAGGAGGCCATGAGTGGTCGGTTTCCCCCAAGGGTGTTAGGCACCCCCCCTCAGGGTGGCAAATTGATTTTGCGGAATAGGGACAATTGCCGACGATGTCAGGATGAACGGCGGAAAATTCGAGTTTCTGAGGGTACGCCGCCGCTTCCGGCAGCCGGTCACCACGGGCCACGGCACCGTCGAATCCGTCGACCGCATCCTGCTGCGGACGGAAGACGAGGCCGGGATCGGTTTCGGCGAAGCCGCGCCGTGGCCGGGCTTCCCGACCGAGGACTGCGACGCGATCGCCGGGATCCTGCGATCCGCGCGGGGCAGCCTCGCGCACCTGCGCGCGAGCGTGGCCGCTTCCCGGGGCTCCTTCCCGTGCCTGAGCGCCGCCCTTTCCTCCTGCGCGCACTGGGGGGAGATCGAAGCCTTCACGGGCGCCCTGCCCTGCGCCGGCCTGGTCCTGCGCCCGACCGCGGAGGCCGTCGCCGAGAAGGTCCGGGCGGGGTACCGTACGCTGAAGCTGAAGATCGCCGCCGAGACGGACCCGGACGCGGTCCGCGCCCTGATCCAGGCTGCGCCCGCCGACGCGTCCTTCCGGCTCGACGCCAACGGCGGACTGACGTTGGAGCAAGCCCGGGCCTGGACGGAACTCGTCCGCGCCCTGCCCGCCTGCGAATTCCTGGAACAACCCTTGCCGGTCGGGCATCCGGGCTACGCCTCCCTCGGAACCGACAAGGTGGCGCTGGACGAATCCTTCCTCACGCCCGGCGGCGTAGACTGGGCCGGGCCGATCGTGGTGAAACCGGCGCTCGTCGGCGACTGGGACGAATTCCGGAACTGGCGACGCGGGCACGCGGACAGAGTGACCTACTCTTCCTGCTTCGAGACCGCCATCGGGCGGCAGGCCGGGCTCTGGCTCGCCGCGCAAGACCCTGCGGCCGGCACGATCGGCTTCGACACCCTCGGCCGTTTCGAGATGGACGGACGGGACCGGCACGAAGCCGGGCCGATGGCACGCGGACGCCTCGACGTGAGCTGGCATGAGCTCTGGGCCGAAATGACATGAGCGCCGTCGCGGTCTTCCACGCCGACCATGCCGCGCACCTGCGCGAGGCCCTGCGCGCGCACGACGCGGGCCTGCCGGTCTTCCTCGGCAATCCGCACTGGGTCGGCGCCGACCGCGACGAAGCCGCCCGGCAGATCCCGCGCGGGACGACGCTCCTCGGCGCGGACTGGGAGCCGCGCGGGCTCGGCACCTGCGACTGGCCGCGGAACTGGCGCGGCCGCGTGATGATCCCGACCGGCGGGACCGGCGGGAAGGTGAAGTTCGTCATCCATTCCGCCGACACCCTGCGCGCCGCCGCGCACGGTCTGCGCGACGCGCTCGTCGCGCGCGGGCTGTCGCCCGTGCTGCACGGCGTGACGTGCACGCCGCCGTGGCATGTCAGCGGCTTCCTGCCGGCGGTCCGGGCCCGCGTGACCGGCGGCCGGCACGTCGTCCTCGACGGACGTTTCCCGGCGGACGCCGCCCTGCCCGGCGTCGACCTGCCGGCCGACGGCACGCGGATCGTCTCGCTGGTGCCGACGCAGCTGACGCGCCTGCTCGCGCACGCCTCCGGCGAAGCGTGGCTCCGCGGCTTCCCGGTCGTCCTGCTCGGCGGCGCGGCCGTGCCCGCGCCCTTGCTCGCCGAGATCCGTGCGCGCCGCCTGCCGGTCTTCCTCACCTATGGCGCGACCGAGACCGCCGCGGCGTGCGCGTTGTGTCCGCCGGAAAAGATCTGGGCGGGCGAAGCCGTGCGCGGCGCGCCGCTGCCGGGCGTGCGTCTCGCGACGACCGGCGAAGGCGTCATCACCGTCGACGCTCCTTCGCTCGGCTTCGGCGTCTGGCCCGACGGCCCGCTGGCGCGGCCCTGGACGAGCGGCGACCGCGGCGACGTGGCGGCCGATGGCAGCGTGCGGATCGCCGGACGCGCCGACCGGGTGATCGTCACCGGCGGCGAGAAAGTCGACCCCGCGCGCGTCGAGCAGACGCTGCTCGCGACCGGCCTCGTGAGCGAAGCGCTCGTCATCGGGCTCGCCGACGCGACGTGGGGCGAGGTCGTGACGGCGTGCGTCGTCGGCGAGCCCGCGGCCGAAGCGGCGCTCCGCCAGGCCTGCGAAGGGCTCGAACCCGCGGCGAGGCCGCGACGCTACGTGTTCGTGCCGTCGATGCCGACGAACGCGAGCGGCAAGCCGGACCGCGCGGCGATCGCGAAGCTGACGGCTTAGGCGCGGACGGCTTTCCAGACGCGCAGGCAGGACTCCACCAGCGCCGGGAACTCCGCGAGCGGCACCTGGGACGGGCCGTCGGAGATCGCCTTCCGCGGATCCGGGTGCGTCTCCATGAAGAGGCCGTCGGCGCCGGCGGCGAGGGCCGCCTTGGCGAGGACCGGGACGTATTCGCGCTGCCCGCCGGAGGAGCCGCCGGCCGCGCCGGGGAGCTGCACCGCATGGGTCGCGTCCATGACCGTGGGATGGCCGAAGCCGGCCATGATCGGGAAGGAGCGCATGTCGACGACCAGGTTCTGGTAGCCGAAGGTCGTGCCGCGGTCGGTCTGCCAGATCTCGGCGGCCTGCGCGCCCGTGAGCTTGTCGACCACGAAGCGCATCTCGAACGGCGAAAGGAACTGGCCCTTCTTCACGTTGACGACCTTGCCGGTCTTGGCGGCGGCGACGAGGAGATCCGTCTGGCGGCACATGAAGGCCGGGATCTGCAGCACGTCGACGACCTTGCCGACGGCTTCGCACTGCTCGGGGCCGTGGATGTCCGTGAGCACGTGGAAGCCGTAGTCCTTCTTCACCATCGCGAGGAGGTCGAGGCCGGCCTTCATGCCGGGGCCGCGGTCGCCGCCGAGCGAGGTGCGGTTGGCCTTGTCGTAGGAGCCCTTGAAGATGATGTTCAGCTCCGGGTGGCGGGCGGCCAGGGCCTTGAGCTCCGTGGCGACGGTCCGGCAGTTGGCCTCGGATTCGAGGGAGCAAGGTCCGGCGATGAGGAGCAGACGGCGCTTATCGTGCAGCATGCGGCAGGATAGGACGGGCCGCGCCCGCAGGGCGAGCCGTAAGGAGCGCTCAGCGACCCAGCCAGCGGAGCACTTCCGGCAGCGGTCGCGTGTTCAGCACCTGCGCCGGCGTCAGCCAGCCCTTGCGGGCGATGCGCACGCCGTGGGCGGCGAAGGCCAGCTGGGCGGTGTCGTGGGCGTCGGGATTGATCGAGCAGAGCACGCCCTTCTCGGCGGCGCGGCGCCACCAGCGCCAGTCGAGGTCGAGCCGCCACGGGTTGGCGTTGAGCTCGATGATCGTGTCGTTGGCCGCGGCGGCGTCGATGACCTTGGCGATGTCGACCTCGTACGGCTCGCGCTTGTTGAGGAGGCGGCCGGTGAGGTGGCCGACCATGTCGACGTGCTCGTTCTCGATGGCCTTGATGATGCGGGCCGTCTGGGCCTCGCGGTCCAGGGTGAAGAGGTTGTGCACCGAGGCCACGACGAAGTCGAGGCGGGCGAGGACGTCGTCGGTGAAGTCGAGCGAGCCGTCCTTGAGGATGTCGACCTCGCTGCCCGCGAGCACGCGCACGCGATACTTCCGCGAGGCGTTGAGCTTCGCGATGTCCTCGAGCTGCTTCGCGAGGCGGGCCTCGTCGAGGCCGCCGGCCTGGAAGCTGGACTTGGAGTGGTCGGAGATGCCGAGGTATTCCCAGCCGTGGGCTTCGGCGGCGGCGGCCATCTGGTCGAGCGTGTGGTCGCCGTCGGATTCCGTCGTGTGGTTGTGGAAGACGCCCCGCAGGTCGGCGAACTCGACCAGCTCCGGCAGCCTGCCCGCCTCGGCGGCGTCGATCTCGCCGTTGCCCTCGCGGAGCTCGGGCGGGATCCACGGCAGGCCGAGGGCGCGGAAGACCTCTTCCTCGCTCTTCGCGCCGGGCGCGGGGGTCTGCTCGTCGACGGATTTGAAACCCCATTCGCTCATGCTGAGCCCTCGGCCGAGCGCGCGGTGGCGCATGGCGACGTTGTGCTCCTTGGAGCCGGTGAAGTGATGGAGCGCGAAATAGAACTGTTCGGCCGGCACGACACGGAGGTCGGCCTGGAGGCCGTTCTCGAAGCGGACGCTGGACTTCGTCTCGCCGTGGGCGGTGACCTCCTTGACGCCCGGGTAGGCGACGAACCAGTCCATGATCGGCTTCGGCTCCGACGACGCCACGAGGAAGTCGAGGTCGCCGACCGTCTCGCGGGCGCGGCGGAGCGAGCCGGCGGATTCAGCGAGCGAGACCTGCGGGAGCGCGCGGAGGCCGGCGAGGATCGGCTCGGCGATGGCGGCCGCCTCGTACCAGCGGTGGCGCTTGCCGTAGGCGATACGGTTCTTGATGCCCTCGAGGATCTTCTCCTGGGTCTTCGCGCCGAAGCCCTTTAGCTCGGCGACCGCGCCGGACTCGCAGACCTCCTTCAGCTTCGCGAGGTCTTCGACGGCGAGCTGCGTCCAGAGGGCGCGGACCTTCTTCGGGCCGAGGCCGGGGATCTGCATGACCTCGAGGAGGCCGGCGGGGATCGACGCCTTGAGCTTCTGGTGGAACGGCAGGACGCCGTCGCGGCGGAGCGTCGTGATCTTGTCGACAAGCGCCTCGCCGAGGCCGGGGATCTCGGCCAGCCGGCCGGCGTCGATCAGCTCACCGAGGTCCTCGGTCAGGTTCTCGAGGATGCGGGCGCCGGCGGAGTAGGCGCGGATCTTGAACGGGTTCTCGCCGGTCAGCTCCATGAACGTGGCGATCTCATCGAGGACAGCCGCGATGTCGTTCTTCTCCATCATGGGCGACGCGCCTTCTCGGCGAGGTAGATGGCCCGGAGGGCGGCGAAGTCGGCCTCCCGGTCGCCGCTCTCGATCACGTGATGGTAGGCGCCCGCATGACGGAGCTCCTCCTCGGCCGCGGCCACGCGGCGCTCGATCTCGTCGGCCGGATCGGTCCCGCGGCCCGTGAGCCGGCGACGGAGTTCGGCGCGGTCGCTGACGCGGATGAAGACCGTGACGAGGGCGGCGGCGAGGCGCGGGTCGGCGGCGCCCTTCGCGCGGATGGTGGCGGCGCCCTGGACGTCGACGTTGAGGAGCGCGTCGAAGCCCGCGCCGAGATGCGCGGCGACGTCGGCCGCGCGCGGCCCGTAGAGGTTGCCGTGGACGTGGGCGTGCTCGAGGAACACGCCGGCCGCGACCTGCTGCTCGAAGCTCGCGCGGTTGAGGAAATGGTAGTCGACGCCGTCGGCTTCGCCGCCGCGCGGGGCGCGCGTGGTGCAGGTGATCACGCGGCGGATGGCCTGCGGGTAGGCCTCGGTCAGGCGCGCGCAGAGCGTGGTCTTGCCGCTGCCGGCGGGACCCGAGACGACGATGAGGAGCGCGCGGCTCACGGCAGGCGGAAGGACTGCGCCACGCAGGCGACGCCGAGGAGCAGGCTCAGGCCGCCGACGACGTTACGCCGGCCGGGCGAGGCGAGGACCCAGTCGCACTGCCGGACGAACACGGGCGGCGAGCAGGCCCACCAGAAGCCGAAGAGGACGAGCACGCCGTAGCTGAGGGAGGCGTCGAGCAGGCTGTGCGGGAGCTGCCGATAGCCGGCGTCGAGGGTGACCCGGGCCAGGAAGAGCATCAGCACGGCCAGCGCGCGCACCGACAGGAAATCAGGCATGTACACGAAGGCGGCGAGGCTGGCGCCGAGGAAGACCACCAGGACGAGGGGGCGGTTGATGCCGGCGAGGTCGGCGTCGGGGATGTTGACGAGCCACCAGGCGAACCACGCGATGGCGGCGAGGCCGAGGAGGTAGGTCGCGCCGGGCGACCGGCGGAAGGTGCGCAGCACGGCGGCGTCGGTGACGATCAGCCAGCCGGCCAGGAGCAGGAAGGCGGCGAGGGCGTAGTAGGCTTGGGCGAGGGTCACGACCTTCATTAGGAGGCTCCCTCCGTCCGAGGCAACCCGTAGGTTCAACGGGCGCGCAGACGGTCGACGGCCCAGGCGGCGTGTTCGGCGACCATCGGGTCGGCCGAGCCGAGCAACGCTTCCGCGGCGGGCAGGTCGGCGGCCGTCCCGACGTTGCCGAGGACCGTGAGCGCGTTGCGGCGCCAGCGCGCGAGGCCGAGGCGTTCGACCGGCGTGCCCTTGAAGTGGGCGAGGAAACGTTCGTCCGTCCAAGCGAGCGTCTCGCGGAGGGGCGGATGCGGGCGCGGGGCGAAATGCTCCTCGCGGGTGGCGACGGCCCACTTGTTCCATGGGCAGACGTCGAGGCAGTCGTCGCACCCGAAGACGCGGTCGCCCAAGGCCGCGCGGTACTCGACCGGGATGGCGCCCTTGTGCTCGATGGTCAGGTAGGCGAGGCACTTGCGCGCGTCCAGCTTGTAGGGCGCGACGATCGCGCCGGTCGGGCAGGCGTCGAGGCAACGCGTGCAGGAGCCGCAGCGGTCCGGCTCACGGGCGGACGCGGGCTCCAGCTCCAAAGTCGTCAGGATGACGCCGAGGGTGAGCCAGGTGCCGGCGCCGCGATGGATGAGGATCGTGCTCTTGCCCTGCCAGCCGAGGCCGGCGAAGGCGGCGACGGGCTTCTCGAGCACCGGGCCGGTGTCGACGTAGGGCTTCTGCTGGCCGCCGAGCTCCCGCATGACCGCGCAGAGCGCCTGCAGGCGCCCGAGGATCACGTCATGGTAATCGGCGCCGAGCGCGTATTTCGCGATCCGGTAGCCGGCCGGCGGATGCGGCTGATAGTAGTTGAGCCCCACGACGACCAGGCTGCGCGCCTCGGGCAGCACCTTGCGGGCGTCGGTGCGGCGGTCCGGATTACGGGCGAGCCAGGCCATGTCGCCGTGCATCCCGTCCGCGATCCACTGCTTGAAATACTCCGCGCGCACGTCGACCTCGACCGGGGCGACCCCGAAGGCGTCGAATCCCAGCTCCTTCGCCGAAGCCGCGAGACGCTGGCGGAGGGCGCGCGGATCCATCGGCTCAGCCCAGGATCGACAGCACGCGGCTCACGATCTCTTCGACCGGGGCCAGCTTGCCGACGCCCTCGTACCCGCAGGCCAGCATGCCCTCGGCCGGCTCGACCACCGCATGGCCGCGCGCACGGAGGGTCTTCAGGTTGGCCTGCGTGGCCGGGTGCTCGTACATCTTGCCGTTCATCGCCGGGCAGAGCAGGACCGGCCCGCGGGTGGCCAGATAGATGCTCGTCAGGAGGTCCGGCGCGAGGCCGTGGGCGAACTCCGCGAGGACGTTGGCCGAAAGGGGCGCGACGAGGAGGAGGTCCGACGAATCGGCGATCTCGATGTGCCCGGGGACGGAATTGGCTCCCTCGGCCCAGAGGTCGAAGGCGACCGGCCGGCGGGAAAGCACCTGGAGGGTCATCGGGGTGATGAACTGGGTGGCGCCCTTGGTCATGACCACCTGGACCTCGGCGCCGTACTTGACCAGCTGGGACGTCAGGTCGGCGGCTTTGTAGGCGGCGATGGAACCGGTGACTCCGAGGGTGATGCGCTTGCCGACGAGCTGGGACATGACGGCGATGGACGATGGGAAACCGCTCGGATGAGGCGAGGGGAAAGGCGGCTCGGTCGGGGCGAAAACGGGTCCTTTTGAGCGAAACCGACCCTTTTCTTGTTTGCCATGCCTGCCGACGGGGGTTCGCATTGGCTTCTCTTATGCAATCCGACATTGGTCTCATCGGTCTGGCCGTCATGGGTCAGAACCTCGCCCTCAACATCGCCGACCACGGCTTCGCGATCTCGGTCTACAACCGCACGACCGCCAAGACCGACGAGTTCGTGAAGGAAAACCCGAAGACCCCGGGCAAGCTGACCGGCTGCCCCACCATGAAGGACTTCGCGGCCTCCCTGAAGAAGCCCCGTAAGGCCGTGATCCTCGTCAAGGCCGGCGGCCCGACCGACGCCGTGATCAACGAGCTCGCCGCGGTCTTCGAGCCGGGCGACATCATCATCGACGGCGGCAACGCCCTCTGGACCGACACCATCCGCCGCGAACGCGAGCTCAAGGCCAAGGGCCTGCGCTTCATCGGCTCCGGCGTCTCCGGCGGCGAAGAAGGCGCCCGTTTCGGGCCGTCCCTCATGCCCGGCGGCGACCCCGCCGCCTGGGCCGAGCTGAAGCCCATCTGGGAAGCCGTCGCCTCCAAGGTCGACGCCGTCACCGGCGTCGAACTCACCGGCGCCAAGCCCGGCCAGCCCATCAAGGGCGGCGTCCCCTGCGTGGCCCACATCGGCCCCGACGGCGCCGGCCACTACGTGAAGATGGTCCACAACGGCATCGAGTACGGCGACATGCAGATGATCTGCGAAGCCTACGACCTGATGCGCGGCCTCCTGGGCATGACCCCGGACGAGATCGGCACCACCTTCGAGGAATGGAACCAGGGCGACCTGAACTCCTTCCTCATCGAGATCACCGCCAAGGTGCTCAAGCAGAAGGACCCGGAGACCGGCAAGCCGCTGGTCGACGTCATCCTCGACACCGCCGGCCAGAAGGGCACGGGCAAGTGGACGAGCGCCAACGCCCTCGACATGGGCGTCGCCGCCCCGACCATCGCCGAAGCCGTCTTCGCCCGCTGCCTCTCCGCCGTGAAGGAAGAGCGCGTCGCCGCCGCCAAGGCCCTCCGGGGCCCGAAGCGCGCCATGACCAACCCCGACAAGGCGAAGGTCATCGAACAGATCCGCGACGCCCTCTACTGCTCCAAGATCTGCTCCTACGCCCAGGGCTTCCAGCTCATGCGCGAGGCGCAGAACGAGTACAAGTGGAAGCTCAACTTCGGCGAGATCGCCCAGATCTGGCGCGGCGGCTGCATCATCCGCGCCCGCTTCCTCCAGAAGATCACCGAAGCCTTCGGCAAGAAGCCCCGCCTCGCGAACCTGCTCCTCGACCCGTACTTCAAGAAGACGGTCAAGAAGGCGCAGAAGAACTGGCGCAAGGTGATCGCCCTCGCGGTGAAGCACGGCATCCCTGTGCCGACCCTCGGCTCGGCGCTCTCGTACTTCGACTCGTACCGCACCGAAGACCTCCCGCAGAACCTGCTCCAGGGTCAGCGCGACTTCTTCGGCGCCCACACCTACGAGCGCAAGGACAAGCCCCGCGGCGAGTTCTTCCACATCGACTGGCCGGATCCCAAGCGCCCGCAGCTCAAGGCCTGAGCGCCTTGACGGAAACAGGAAGGGCGTCCGCACGGACGCCCTTCTTCTTTGGCGGCTTACTTGGCGGACCAACCGCCGCCGGTGGCCGCGGCGAGGCGCACGGCGACCTGACGTCGTTCCCACACGACCGCCGAAAGCGTGCGCGCGGCGAGCGCTTCGTCGCGGCGGGCGAGCGTGAGCTCGTTCTCGTCGGCGAGGCCGGCCTGGGCGCGGCTCTCGGCGTTGGCGAGGCGGGAACGCACGGCGGTGAGCACGCGGGCGGTGAGTTCTTCCTGCTGCGCGAGCTCGCGCAGGTCGGCGAGCGCGTCCTCGACCTCGCGGAAGGCGCCGAGCACGGCCTTGGTCCATTCGGCGCCGGACCCGTCGATCCGCGCGCGCGCGGCCTCGAGGTTGGCTTCGCGGCGACCGGCGTCGAAGACCGGCAGGTCGATCGCGGGCGTGAGGCTCCAGAAGCCGGCGGCGCCGCGGCCGATGTTCGACGCCGGGTCCGCCTGCCAGCCGGCCTGGCCGTTGAGCGTCACCGAAGGATAGAAGTCCGCGCGGGCCGCGCCCTCGCGGGCGACCGCGGCGTCGAGACGCGCGGCGGCGGCGGCGAGGTCGGGACGACGCAGCAGGAGTTCGGACGGCACGCCGGCGCCGAAGGCGGGCATCGCGGCGACGCCGGTCGCGACCGGCAGGCTTTCGCCGGGCGCGGCGCCGATGAGCGCGCGCAACGCGTTCTCGGCGGCGGCGACGCGGCGGCGGCCGAGGCCTTCGTCGACCTTGGCCTGCGCGGCGGCGAGGCGCGCGGAAGAAAGGGGGTCGGAGTCGGTCAGGCCGGCGGCGACCGTCTGCTCGACGAGCTGCATCTCCCGCAGGCGGGTGGCGAATTCGGTCTCGAGGAAGGCGAGCTGCTCACGGGCGCCGCGGACCGCGAACCAGAGACGGGCGACCTCGGCGGACAGGGCGAGGTCGGCCTGCGCGGCGGTGAACTGCGCGGCGCGCACGTCGGCGGCGGCGGCCTGCGACTTCGCGGCCTCGCGGCCCCAGACGTCGAGCTCCCAGGAAGCCTTAGCGGCGACGGCGGTGACGTCGGTGCGGCGCGGGATGCCGGGCGGGAAGCGGCCGTTGGCGACGGAGATGCGGGAGGCCTCCTGGCCGGCGGCCACGGAGAACGCGGGCTGGTCGCCGGCGTCGGCGGCGCGGAGCAAGGCGACGGCCTCGCGCTGGCGCGCGCGGGCGAGCGCGAGGTCGGGGCTCCCCTGGCGGGCACGGGCCAGGAGTTCGAGCAAGGCGGGGTCCCGGAAGGCCTCGGCCCACTTCGCGTCGGCGACGACGCCGCCCTGCGAGAAGGCGGCGGGCGCCGCCGGCGCGGCGGGCTTCGCGGCCGGATCGTGCGCGCAGCCCGCGAGGGCGAGCGCCGCGAGCAGGAAGGTCTTATTTGCCCGGCGCATCTTGGGAGGCGTCGATGTAGACGTCCATCTGCTGGCCGACGAAGAGCGCGCGGCCCGTCGGGCGGTCGAACTGGTAGATCACCTGCAGGACGCGCGTGTCGACGCGCTCGATGCTGGCGCCGGTGAGCGAGGTCTTCGGGATGACGAAAGGCTCGATGCGGACGAACTTGAGGGCGATGGAACGGTCCTTGGCGCCGGCGAGGGAGCTCTCGCCCTTGAGGTAGCCCTTGGCGGGGAGGCCTTCGCGCATGCGCGTGGCGAGCTGTTCGTCCACGTCGCAGCGGATCTGCAGGCGCGTGATGTCGCCGAGGACGACGGGCGCCTTGGCGCCGGCGGCGACGAACTCGCCGGCGCGGACGCCGACCTGGAGCACCGTGGCGTCGATCGGCGAGCGGAGCACGAGGCGGTCGAGGAGCACGGCGGTCTGGTCGAGCTGGGCCTTCGCGAGCGCGAGCTTCGCCTGCGCCTCCTTGGCGGCCATCTGGTAGGACAGGAGGTCGGCGGCGGAGACCGCGCCGCTGTCCTTGATGCCGGTCCAGCGACGGGCGACGTCGGCGGCGCGTTCGGCCGTGGCGGCGGCGGCGTCGACGGCGGCCTTCTGCACGGCGTGCTGCGCGCGGAGGTCGCGGTCGTCGAGCGTGAGGACCGGGTCGCCGGCCTTCACCTTGTCCCACACCTTCACGTGGACCTTGGCGACGGTTCCCGAGGTCGGCGAGCCGAGCAGGGTGTTCTCGGCGACGGCCTCGACGAGGCCGGCGGCGGCGATGAGGCCGTCCTTGTCGCGGATGGCGGGCTCGTAAGGCGGCGGCTGGACCGGCGTCTCGGTGGCCGTGCCGCGGGTGAGCTGCAGGGCGGCGCCGGCGCCGGCGAGGGCGAGGGCGAAGAGCAGGAGGCGTTTCTTGAACATAAAGGGTCGGTCAGAGATGGGTGGTGTCCAGGAGCTTCGGGTCGTCGACCACGCGGCTGATGCGGCCGTCTTCCATCTCCGCGATGCGGTCGGCGAAACGGAAGATGCGGTGGTCGTGGGTCACCACGACGACGCAACGTTCGGGCGAACGGGACAGGTCGCGGACCATCTGCATGATCTGGGCGCCGGTGTCCTTGTCCAAGGCGGACGTGGGTTCGTCGCAGATCAGGAGCGGCGGCTCGTGCACGAGGGCGCGGGCGATGGCGACGCGCTGCTGCTGGCCGCCGGAGAGCGCGTTGGGCCGGCCTTCCTCGCGGCCCTTGAGGCCGACCTGGTCGAGGATCGCCAGGGCGCGCGCGTGGGCTTCGTCGAAGGGACGTCCCTGGATGAGCAGCGGCACCATGACGTTCTCGGCGACCGTGAGCGTCGGGATGAGGTTGAAAGACTGGAAGACGAAGCCGAGGTTCCGGCGGCGGAAGGCGGTGAGGGCCTCCTGACCGAGGCCGTCGAGACGCTGGCCGAAGACCTCGACCGCGCCCGCCTGCGGGGTGAGCGTGCCGGCGATGACCGAGAGGAGCGTGGTCTTCCCGCAGCCGGAGGGGCCGACGAGCATGATGAGCTCGCCGCGGCGCGCTTCGAAGCCGGCCTGCTTGAGGGCGACGACGCGGTTCTCCGGCGTGCCGAAGAACATGTCGACGCCGGTGGCGCGGACGGCGACGGTGTGGGCGAGGCGGCTCATCCGCGGAAGACGGAGGCGGCGTCGACGCGCGACACCTTGATGATGCCGATGACGGCGGAGACGAGGCTGATGCCCAGCACGAGGGCGAACGTCGCCCAGAGGATCTGCGGGTACATCACGAACGGCGGCATGCCCTTCTCGATCATCACGCGGCCGATGGCCTGGGCCATGCCCGCGCCGAGGCCGAACCCGATGAGCCCCGCGGTGAAGGCCTGCACGATGAGCATGCGCGCGATGACGCCCATGCCGGCGCCCATCGCCTTGATCGCGGCGAAATATCTCAGGTTCTCGAGCACGAACGAGTAGAAGGTCTGGCCCGAGATGGCGATGCCCACGAAGAGGCCGAGCAGCACCGCCGTCCCGAAGGAGAACGGAATGCCGGTGTTGGTCCAGAACCACCAGAAGGTGTTGCGGGCCAGGCTGCGCTCGCCCCAGCTCCAGATCACGGTGTCCGAGGTCCAGGCCTTGAGCCCGGTGTCGCGTTCGATGCGGTCGCAGAGCTCGGCCGGGGCGACGCCCTTCTGGGGTTCGACGAGCATGAAGCTGAGGGTGCGGCGGGCGCCCAGCGTGTAGCCCTTGGCGCGGTCGTAGGTGGTGTAGACGAACGGTCCGCCGGTGAAGGCGCGCTTGACGCGGCAGATGCCGACGATGCGGGCCTGGATGTCGTTGATCTCGAAGGTGTCGCCGACCTGCAGCGGCGTGTTGCGCGGCTTGCCGTCGGGACCGACGCCCATGCGGCCCATGAGCGCGGCGCCCCATTCGTCGACGATGACGGTGTCCGGGAGGCGGAGGTCCTCGATGCGTCCCTGCGAGAGGACCGCGGGCGCGCCGGCGAAGGTGTCGGCGTCGATGCCGACGAGGGTGATCAGCTTGAAGTTGCCGTCCTGCATGCGCGCCTGGACGAAGGAGGTGTGGAGCGGCGCGGCCCAGGCGACGCCGTCGACGGAGCGCACGCGGCCGAGGTCGGTGTCGCGGAGGGGCTTGGCGTCGTTGACCTGCTCGACCATCGGGTCGCTGACCCAGACCTGGGCGCGGATGTTGACCATCGGCGTGTACGTCCAGCTCATGATCCCGAAGAAGACCGAGCTCTGCTGGGCCATCAGGAGCGCCGAGAAGGCCAGCCCGCAGAGGAGCATCGCGAGCTTGGCGCGGTCTCCGAAGAGCATGTTGAGGGCGAGGCGGTACATCGGCGACGGCGGACGGCGAGAGTGTCCCCTGAACAAGCCCTGCGTCAACGGGAAGTCAAACGGCCCGGACGATGTCCGGGCCGTCGTGACCGAAACGTGACTCGGGCGCTTACGGGGCGACCGGAGCGGTGGCGCCGACCTTGAACATCAGCGTGCTCTTGAAGAAATCGGGGCCCCAGGAGGCGTTGACGGACCAGGCGGCGACGAGGAGGACGAGGGCGAGCGAGAAGCAGCGGACGACCTTGGCCTGGTCCTCGCTCTTGGCGCCGGCGTGCAGGAGGCCGACCGCGCCGAGGGCGAAGATCGGGTGGAACCAGGAGATCGGCTTGGCCGTGTAGAAGAGGGCGACGACGCCGACCACCAGGTTGATGTCGACGAGGACGGCGACGATGCGCTGGAGGACGGGCTTGGGTCCCTTGGTCAGCGCCACGACGATGACGGCCAGGACGAGGACGAGGAGGAGGGAGCCGTAGTGCTTATGGGCGGTGAGGAGCGGAGACATGCAGCCACCTTGGGACCTGCCCGCCCCGATTCAAGCCCTCCCGCAGGAATTCAGCGGTCTTCCGGGAAGAGATGCCGGAAGAACCAGGCGGCCAGGGCCGCGCCGAGGAACTGGAGGGCGACGTCGGCGGCGACGCGCGGCGCGAGCTTGGCCAGGCAGACGGTCTCGGTGACGAAGGCCTTCGTGCCTTCGAGTCCCTCGCACAGGGCGGCGCAGGTCCCGAAGAGCGCGGAAGCGAGCGCGGTGGCCGGATTGCCGGCCGGGCCGAGGTCGCCGAAGACTCCTTGCAAGGCGAAGGCGGTCAGGCCGAGGGCGAGGCCGAAGTAGCTGTTGCCCGCGGTCAGCCGCGAGCTCCCCACCAGCAGGAAGACGAGGGCGAGGAGGAAGGTGCCGAGCAGCTCCGCGGCCCCGGCCGCGGCGTAACCCTCGAAGACCGGCGCGCCCAGGGCGTCGACGGCCTCCTTCGTGCGCTCGGCGTCATGGCCGATCATCGCGCCGGCGACGACGGCGGCCGCGAGCGCGGCGACGACCTGGACGCCGACGGTGGCGGCGAACGCGTGGGTGCCGGTCCGGCCGCGGAGCCGGCCGGCGAGCGAAAGCGCGGGGTTGTACTGCATGACGCCGACGGGCGCGCCCATGTAGAGGAGGGCGGCGAACAACGCGGCGACCGGCAGGGCGCCGGCGCTCATGAGCGAAGCCGCGCACAGGAAGAAGGTGCCGACGGCCTCGAGAAGGAGCTTGTTGCGCATCGTCCTACGCTCGTCGTTCCGCCGCGGGTCTCAAGCGCGGAGTCCTCACCGCGCGCCGCCGGCGGCGAGCCAGCCCTCGCTGAAGGCCGCCATCTCGTCGAAGCGCGGGAGCCGCCGGGTCTTGTAACGCAGTTCGCCGGCGGCCTCCTCCTGCGCCTTGTAGAGGGCGGTGAGCGTGGCGTGCAGCGGGGTCTTCTGGTTCCGGTGGTCGACCAGCCAGAAACCGACCTGCTCGCCGTCCACGACCTCGTTGTTGTAGTACTGCCAGAAGAGCACCAAGGGCGGCCGCCAGCTCAGGAATTTCCCGAGGATCTCGCGGTTGCGCTGCTCGTGCTTGGCGCCGTCGCCGCCGCACGCCTTCCAGGAGAGGCCGCACTCGCCGATGAAGACGCGCTTCTCCGGGAGGCCCGGCTTCGGCGGCAGCTGCGCGTTGACGTAGTCGAGGGTGGCGCGGACCTCCTCCGCCGGCAGCAGCTGGCAGTCGTAGGCGGAGTACGAGACGAAATCCACGGCGAGCTTGGGCAGCACCGCGTTGACCATGCGGCGGCGCCCGTCCTTCATCGCGTCGCGGACGCGGTTGACCTCGGCGTAGGTGTAGACGCGGCACTTGCTGTATGGCACCTCGGAGCGGGCGTCGTCGACGGCCTTCTGCCGCAGCGCGAGCCATTCGATCATGGCGGCGACGCGCTCCGGCGGGGCGTCCTTCTTCACGTCCTTGTCCGGCAGGAGGTACCAGTCGCCCTCCCAGTGCCCGATGAAGAACGTCTTGCCGGTGGCGTCGTAACGCGTGAGCAGGTCCTTGGTGAAGAGGTACAGGGCGTTGTATTCGCGGCGACGGAGCTCGGGCGTGAGGCCCTTGGTCCAGGCGTCGTTCGAACGGTACCAGACGACGTAGTGCGTGAAAGGCATCGCGATGTACGGCGTCAGCTGGCCGCCGGACACGGCGTCGATCTTGAGGATGCGCGACCCCATCGCGGCGATGCCCTTGGCGGCTTCGAGCACCGCGGGGTCCTTCGTGAACTTGTAGGCCGGGCCGAAGGCCTGCGTGCCGACGACCTGCGGGAAAGCGTCGGGCATCGTCGGCACGGCGGGCAGCGGCGTCATCTCCAGCTGCGGCGCGGGCCGGTTCTTCTGCGCCGACGCGACGGCCGGCACGAGCAGGAAGGCTCCCAGGAGGAGGCGGAGGATTAGACTCATGGGGCGGACCTCAGGGCGAGGGACTTGTATTGTCCGACTTCGACGCCCTTCCTTCAAGCCCGTTCCCACCCACACCATGAACACCACCCACGCCACCCTCGCCGCCGTGCTCCTCGCCGTCGGCGTCCACGCCCAGCTCGTCGCCGCCCCCGCCAAGGAGGCCGGCGCGGCCGAGCCCGACCACGCCCGCCTCGTCGCCGCCCGCAAGGCGGCGCTGGAACTGCCGGAGATCGCCGCCGCCGAGCAGCAGGCGAAGGCCGACCGCGCCCTCACCGCCAAGGCCTACGCGGAATACAAGACGGCTCGCAAACGTTCGAACGATTCCGAGGCGGCCTACCGCAAGGCCTACGACGAAGCGCTCGGCAAGGTCGACCCCGCCGCGCCGGCGCTCCAGGAGAAGGAGCGCGCGGCCTTCCGCGAACGCATGCTCAAGGCCCGCTCGGCCAAGAAGGCCGGCGCGAAGAAGCCAGGCGTCAAGGACGACGAAGCCGACGACGAGCCGACGGCCGACGAGAAGGACGCCGAGTGAACCCCCCGCGACCCGCCGACCGGCGGGTCGCTTATTCGGGCAGCGCGGCGACGAACGCCGCCCAGATCTCCTCGACCGGCTCGAGGCCGACGGAGACGCGCAGGAGGTCCGGGTCGAGGCCGGCGGCGCGGAGACCCGCCCTGCCCTGTTCCGTGGTGACCTCCTCGAAATGCGCGAGCCAGAGGAACGGCGCGGCCAAGGTGTAGCGCAGGCCGAAGCTCGGGCCCTTGCCGACGGCGAGGCGGTCATAGACCGCGCGCAGGTCGCCGCGCAGCTCGAGCGTGAGCAGCGCGCCGGCGCCGGCGCCCGGCCGACGGACGCGGCGATAGGCGTCGGCGGTCGGACCCTGGTCGGCGGTGCGCACGCGGGCGACGGCGGGATGCGCCGCGAGCCGACGCGCGAGTTCGGCCGCGTTGGCCGAGAGCCGGCGGGTGACGTCCTCCATCCGGCCGATCTGGGCGGCGAGGACGCGGAGGTCGAGCGGATGCAGGGGCTCGAGCCGCGCGCGCGCGGCGGCGAGGAGCGCGGCGGCGTCGGGACGGTCCGGATGGACGGCGAGGACGCCGGCCATGACGTCGCCTTCGGAGCCGGCGTACTTCGTGAGGCTCGACACGACGACGTCGGCGAACGGCAGGACGTCGACCGAGGCGAGGCCGACGCTGCTCGGGTCGAGCAGCAGCTTGGCGCCGTAGCGGTCGCAGAGGGCGCGCAGGACGTGCAGGTCGGCGGTCTCGAGCTGCGGGTTGTTCGGGATCTCCGTGAGGACGCCGGCGACCGTGCCCGTGGCGAGGAGCCGCTCGACGGAGCGGAGGTCGCGGACGTCGGCGACGAAGTGATGCCTCGCGTCGCGCGCCTTCTCGAAGAGCCGGGTGGAGTCGACGTACAGCCAGCCGAGCTGGACCCAGGCGGTGCGGCCCCGCGGACGCTGCACGGACTCGACGGCGGCGAGGCCGGCGTCGACCGCGTTCATGCCGGCGGCGGCGACCAGGAGATCGGCCGGCGCCACGCCGGCGAGGTACGGGGCGAGCGTGGCGCGGGTCGTCGCGAGCGCGTCGGCGGCGTCGGCGGGCGCCGCGCCGGCGAGCCACGCTTCGGCCTGCCGCGAGGAGATCAGCGTGCCGGTGTGCTGCACCATCTTCGCGAGGCGGAGCGCGGCGTCGCCGGCGGGCGTCACGGCCAGCCACCAGTCGCCGACGGCGTCGAGCGAGGCGAGCTCCGCGCCGACGTGCGCGGCGAGGCGCCGGGCGGCCGCTTCCGAGACGAGCGGGAAGAGTTCGCCGGCGCGGCCGAGGCGCCGGGCGGCCTCCGCCGCCGCGCGCGCGACGAGCGCGTTCCGGACGAAGCGCGGATAACCGGCGCGCAGCCGCTCCCAGACGCGCGGCTCCTTGCGCTCGTAGCTCTCGACGTCGGCGAGCGTCGGCAGGCAGACGACCGTCGCGTGCGGCGAGTCCGGCAGCGTCTCGCCCAGCGCTGGGGAAAGGAGCGTCACGTTCAGAGACCTTCGGCGGGCAGTTCGTTCTGCAGGATCTGCTCGAGGGACTGGCGGCGACGGATGAGCGAGACGCGCCCGTCGCGGCGGAGGAGGACTTCCGGCGCTTCCGGGAACGAATTGTAGTTCTTGGTGCTCATGCCGGCGCAGTAGGCGCCGGCGCCGCCGATCACGCAGAGGTCGCCGGGCGCGGCGACGGGGAGACGCCGCGTGGCGAGCGTCTCGGGCTCGCCGGGCGCGCAGCTGATGAGGTCGCCGGATTCGCAGCAATGGCCGACGATCACGTAGTCGCGCTCACCGGCGGCGGGCTTCGCGGGATAGAGATGCACCGGATGCTGCGAGCCGTAGAGGGACGGACGGAGGATCTCCGTCATGCCGGAATCGAGCTTGAGGAATTCGCGGGCGCCGGTGGAGACGACGTCCTGGACGCGCGCGAGGACGGCGCCGGCGTTCGCGACGAGGAACGTGCCGGGCTCGATCTCGAGACGGAGCTTACGGCCGTCGGCCGCGGCGAACTTCTCGAAGGCGACCTTGACCGGGGCGCCGACGACCTGCGGGTCGGTGCCCTTCTCCGTCGCCACGCGGGCGACCTTGTAGCCGCCGCCCAGGTTGAGGGTCTGGACGGCCGGGAAGCGGGCGACGAGCGCGAGGCTGGCGGCGGAGACTTCCTGCCAGACCAGCGGATCGCTGCCGGAGCCGATGTGGGTGTGGATGCGGACGACCTTGAGGCCGTGCTGCTTCACGATGGCCTGGGCCTGGTCGGCCCATTCATGCCAGATGCCGAAGGAGGAGTCGGGTCCGCCGACGTTGGTCTTGCCGTTGCCGCCCGAGCCTTTGCCGGGATTGAAGCGCAGGCCGACCTCGTGGCCGGGGAGGGCCTGGCCGATCCGCTCCAGCTGAAGGAGGGAGCAGGCGTTGACGTGCACTCCTTTATTAAGGAGGGCCGCGAAATCCTCGGGCAGCTCCTGGGAGGACAGCGAGATGCGGTCGGCCGGGACCCCGGCGTGCATGGCGCGGCGGACTTCCCAGCCGGAGCTGGCGTCGAAATGGAGGCCCTTGTTGGCGAAGACCTTGAGGATGGCCGCGTTGGGGCAGGCCTTCATCGCGAAGCGGACCGTCAGGCCGAAGGCGTTCGGGAACGCGAGCATGGCGTCGGCCTGGGCCTCGAGGGTCGCCTGGTCGTACACATAGCAAGGGGTGCCCTGGGCCGCCGCGATCTGGCGGGCCGGTTCAGGAAGAAGGAAGCGGTGATTTTCCACGGGAGTGTCTCGGGCGGACTTTGGCAGGCCCGCCCTTCCCTTCCAGCCTTTTTGCGGACGTATGACACCGCTTGCCTCCCCTCCCCTCGCCCCTTGGGATGACCTCGGCTCACGCCGTCCCATGTCCGCCACCGAGACCATCGTCGCCGCCGCGACTCCTGCGGGCCGCTCGGCCCTGGCGATCGTCCGCATCGACGGTCCGCTCGCCGCTTCGATCGCGACGGCGGCGCTCGCCCGGAAGGCGCCCCCCGCCGAGAAGACGTCGACGCTCGGCATCTGGCGCGACCAGACCGGCGCGCCGATCGACCAGGTCGTCGTCGTGCTCTGGTCGGCCGGCCGTTCGTTCACCGGGAACGACTCGCTCGAGATCACCTGCCACGGCAACCCGCTGCTCGTGCGCCGGATCACCGAGGACTGCCTTGCGCGCGGCGGCCGCCTGGCCGAGCCCGGCGAGTTCACGCGCCGCGCGTACCTCGCCGGCCGCCTCGACCTGACGCAGGCCGAGGCCGTCGCGGACCTGATCCACGCCAGCTCCGAACGCGCGCTCGCCTCCGCGCGGCGCATGCTCGCCGGCGAGCTCGGCCGGCACGTCGCGCGGTGGACCGACCGCACGCTGCAGGTCCTCGCCGAACTCGAGGCCCACATCGATTTCCCGGAGGAAGACCTCCCGCCCGAGGATCCGCGCGGACCGGCGTCCCGCTTGGCCGGAATCGCGTCAGAACTTTCCGCATACGCCCGCACCGCGAAGCACGACGGCGCCCTGAGGGCCGGCCTGCGCGTGGCCGTCGTCGGCGCGCCGAACGCCGGCAAGTCGAGCCTGCTCAACGCCCTGACCGGCGCCGAGCGCGCGATCGTCAGCGCGGAGGCCGGCACCACGCGCGACTACCTCGAGGCGCCCGTCGCCGGGCTGCCGCTCGCCGTCACCGCGATCGACACCGCCGGCCTGCGCGACGGCGGCTCGACGGTCGAGAACCTGGGCATGGCGCGTTCGCTCGAACAAGCGCGCGGCGCGCACCTGCTGCTCCTCGTGGTCGACGCCGCGGCCGAGCCCCCCGCCCTGCCCGCGGAACTCGTCGCGCTGCTCGATCCCGCGCGCACGCTCGTGGTCGCGAACAAGGCCGACCTGCCCGCGCACCCGGCGCAGAAAGATTTCCTGCCTCAGCTCATGAAGCTGTCGGCCTGCCTCCTGGACGGCCGCGACGCCGAGAAGCTGCGCGCCAAGCTCGGCGACTTCCTGATCGCCCAGGAGATCGCCCCGGGCGCCGAAGAGCTCGTCGTCTCGGTCCGTCACGCCGAGGCCATGGCCCGGGCGGCGGTCGCCCTGACCGAGGCGGTCGGCCACCTGAAGGCCCCGATCCAGACCGAGTTGGCGGCCGCCCAGGCCCGGGCCGCCCTGGACGCCCTGGGGGAGATCGTGGGCCGCATCGACAATGAGCGTATGCTGGACAAGCTCTTTGCTTCCTTCTGCATAGGTAAGTGATTCCCTCCGGTGAGGGAGCGCCCATGCGACCTCACAAACAAATCCGCCTCGGGCCCGACCGCCCCTACGACGTCATCGTCTGCGGGGCCGGCCATGCCGGCGTGGAGTCCGCCCTGGCCGCGGCCCGCATGGGCGTGGATGTCCTGCTCCTGACGGGCAACATCGACACCATCGCCCAGATGAGCTGCAACCCCGCCATCGGGGGACAAGCCAAGGGGCACATCGTCCGGGAGATCGACGCCCTGGGGGGCGAGATGGGCCTGACCGCCGACGTCACCGGCATCCAGTTCCGCCTGCTCAACTCATCCAAGGGTCCGGCCGTCCAGGCCCCCCGCGCCCAGTGCGATAAGAAGGCTTACCAGTTCCGGATGAAGCACCTCTGCGAACTGCAGGAGGGTCTGACCATCTTCCAGGCCCAGGTCACCGGCCTGATCTTCAAAGCGGGCGCCGTCGTCGGGGTGCAGACCAATCTGGACCTCGATTTCCACGCCAAGACCGTGGTCGTGACGACGGGCACCTTCTTGCGCGGCCTGATGCACATCGGGGCGAATAAAACCGAAGGAGGTCGGCTGGGTGACTTTAGTGCTAAGTCATTGTCAGCCAGTTTCTTAGAGGCTGGCATTGAACTCCAAAGGCTCAAGACCGGCACCCCTCCGCGCATCCTCGGATCGTCCATTGATTTCACCAAGTGCGAGGAGCAACCAGGCGACGCCTCCCCTACCCTCTTCGCCTTCCATGACACCCGGCAGCAAACCGATTTGTTCCACGTGGAACAAGCGGGCGAGCGACTCCCTGGATGGACCCCGGGAAGCGAGCAGGTCTCTTGTTGGATGACGGAAGCCACAGGCGCCACGGGTAAGATCGTCCAGGAGAATCTCCACCTCTCCCCCTTATACGGAGGCGAGATCACCGGGGTCGGCCCGCGCTATTGCCCCTCCATCGAGGACAAGTTCGTGAAGTTCTCAGATAAGGACGCCCATAAGCTCTACCTAGAGCCAGAAGGACGAAATACCGACGAATGGTACATCAACGGATTGTCCACCTCCCTGCCCTTCACGGTCCAGCTGCAGATGCTGGCCTCCGTCCCTGGCCTGGAAAACGCCGTCATGCTGCGCCCGGCTTATGCCGTGGAGTATGATTTCGCGCCCCCTACCCAACTCTACCCCACCCTGGAGTCTAAAAAGGTGGATGCCCTCTTCTTCGCAGGCCAGATCAATGGGACATCGGGCTACGAGGAAGCCGCCGCCCAAGGGTTGGTAGCCGGGGTCAATGCCGCCTGTAAGGTCAAAGGCCGGACCCCGATGGTCCTCGGCCGCGACGAAGCCTATATCGGCGTCCTGATTGATGATTTGGTGACCAAAGGCACCCAAGAGCCTTATCGGATGTTCACGAGCCGAGCCGAATTCCGCCTTTTGTTCAACCACGGCAGCGCCGAACTCCGCCTAAAGGACAAAATCGCCGAGTTCGGCTTGGTGCCGCCGGATCGGTTGGCTCGGATTCAAGCCAAGGCCCAAAAAGTGGCTCACTGGATCGAATACCTGGAAAAGCTGGCCATCCCTGGCGGCATCGCCGGCGACGTCATCCGTCGTAACTGGGAATCAACCCCTAAGGATTTACCGCCCACATTCCTTGCCGAAGCCCCCGAAGTGCAGGCGGAGGTCATGTATCGGGTCAAATACCGAGGCTATCTGGAACGCGAAACCCGCAACGCCCGTAAACTGCACGATCTGGACTCTTTTAAAGTGCCGGAGGGCTTTGATTTCTTGAAGGCCTACGGACTGCGGATTGAGGCGCGCCAAAAGCTCCACGCCATCCAGCCCAAGACCTTGGGCCAGGCCAGCCGGATCAGCGGGGTTAATCCGGCCGACATCTCGCTGCTGATGGTCCTTTTCCGCTCAAAATAAGCGGGCAGAAAAAAGGGGGAGGGGAGGGGTGTTCCACGTGGAACACCCTCTGTAAAGATTGTGGCCGCACCATGTAACGGTCGTGTATCTTAAATTCATAAGATGTTAATAGTGAATAATTTATGTTATAAATGTGCCTGCGTCACGCGACCGCCATCCTTGTCACCTAACTCTGGCGCTTCAGGGCAGGGTGCTCTTAAGTGAAGCCGCACCATGGACGCCGAACACCTCAAGCGCATCTTGATCGTCGATGACGAAGCCGACGTCACCGAGCTCTTGGACTATAAGTTCAAGCAGGCGGGCTACGCCATCCGGACGCTCAACGACCCCCTCCGGGCCATCGGCCTGGCGCGCGACTTCCGCCCGGACCTCATCATCCTCGACGTGATGATGCCCGAACTCACCGGCGTGCAGCTCCTCCGCATGGTCCGCGCCGACGCGCTCCTCCAGGACACACCGGTCATCTTCCTCACGGCCAAGGGCGAGACGGCCGACAAGGTCAAGGGGCTCGAATCCGGCGCCGACGACTACGTGACCAAGCCGTTCGACGCGCGCGAGCTGATGCTCCGCGCCCAGGCGCTCCTCCGCCGCGCGAAGTCGGCGGCGGCCAAGCCCACGACGCGGCTCGCCGCCGGGGCGCTGCTGCTCGACATCGAACGCCACGAAGTGACCGCGGCCGGCAAGCCCGTCGAACTCACGGCGACCGAATTCAAGCTGCTGCGCCTGCTGCTCGAGCGCAAGGGCAGGGTGCAGTCGCGCGAAGAACTCCTGTCGGACGTCTGGAACTACTCGCCGGACCTCGAGACGCGCACCGTCGACACGCACGTGCGGCGCCTGCGCGAGAAGCTCGGGCCGGCCGGCGACGTGATCGACACGGTGCGCGGCGTCGGTTACCGCGTGAACGGCTGAACCGCTTTGCGCTCGCGCGTCCCCGTCGCGACGACAGCATGAGAAGGCGATGACCTGGCTCCCCTGGCTGCTCCTGTGCGCGCTCGGCGCGGCCGCCGTCTGGGCGCTGGGCGAACACGCCGCGCATCTCCGCTGGGCGCGGCGCGCGCTCCGCGGCGACACGGAGGCGCGCCGCCCCGAAGGCTGGCTCGTCCGCGCGCTGCGGCTCGAGGAGCTCTTCAAGGCGATCGAACGCCGCGCCGCGAACGAGGACGAGATCCGCGCCGCCGCGGGGCGACGCATCGAGGCGCTGCTGGCGCCGCTGACGGACGCGGTGCTCGTCGTCGACGCGCAGGACCGGCTGCGGCTCGCGAACCCCGCCGCGATGGCGCTCTTCGGGCTGGCCGAAGAGGACGTCGGCGGGCCCGTCGTGCCGCTCGTGCGCAGCGCCGATTTCATCGAGCTCATCCGCCGCGTCCGCGGCGAAGGCGACGCGCGCGCGACGCTGCTCCTGAACCGCGCGCCGCTGGCCGACGTCTGGCTGCAGGCCGCCGGCGCGCGCACCGACCCGGAGGCCTTCGGGCCGGACGCCGCGATCTTCGTGCTGGCGGACGTGACCGCGCTCAAGCGCCTGCAGGCGATGGAGCGGGACTTCGTCACCAACGTCTCCCATGACCTCCGGACGCCGGTGACGATCCTGCGCGGCTACGCGGAGACGCTCGCGGAAGACCAGGCGACGATGTCGGCCGAAGACCGCGCGCGTTTCACGCAGAAGATCGTGGCTTCCGTCGGCCGACTGCAGGGGCTCGTCGAAGGCCTGCTGGCGCTCGCGAGCCTGGAGTCATCGCAGGAAGTCCGCCGGGAGGCCGGCGCGCTGCACACGGCGGCGCGCGAGGTCGCCGCGGAATTCGACGCGCGCTGCAAGGCCGCGGGCGTGTCCCTGAGCCTGGACCTGGCGGCGCAGCAGGACGTCGGCGCCGATCCGCTCCAGGCCCGTCGGCTCATCCAGAACCTGATCGACAACGCGCTGGCCCATGCCGCCGGCCTGACCCGGCTCCGGATCGCGACCCGCGACACGACCGACGGGACCGAACTGAGCGTCGAGGACGACGGGGCGGGGGTCGCCCCCGCCGATCTCCCGCGGCTGTTCGACCGTTTCTACCGGACCGACAAATCCCGACGGGCCGGGGGCAGCGGGCTCGGCCTGAGCATCGTCCGCCAGGTCGCCGAACTCCATGGCGGCTCCGCCGGGGCGGAACCGGCGCGACCGAAGGGCCTCCGGATCATCGTCACCCTGCCGCGGGTCGACTGACTTCCCGATAATGAAAAACCCGCCGGGTTTCGGCGGGTTTTGGCTCCATTTTTAAAGTGGAGCGCGCGACTGGACTTGAACCAGCAACAGCCACCTTGGCAAGGTGGTACTCTACCATTGAGCTACGCGCGCGTTGGAGGGAGAGCAGACCAAACGGGTCACCGAGTGTCAAGCCTTTGGAGGAAGGCGGCCCGGGCGGCCGCCGGGGCGGGGGTCAGGCCTTGGTCCGCCAGCAGGCTGGCGGCGGCGTCCGAGCAGAGCCAACGGAGGGCCGGACGGAGGGCGGCGACTTTGTCCGGGCGGACATGAAGGATGAGGGGCAGCTGGAGGGGATAATCGCCATTGTGCACGTTGTTCTCATCCGGCCCGTAGGCGGTGGCGGACCGGCCAGGGCGGCCGTCGGCGACAGGAAGGACCCGGCCGCGGGCGGCCGGGGCTTTCGGCAGGAGGACGATGCTACCGGCCCGCGAGGCGAGGAGATCCGCCGCCAAGGCGGGCTCCACGCGCAGCCGGACATCCGGACGGAACGCCTGTCCCTCGAGGACGAGGCCTTGGAAGATCTCCAGGACCAAGGTGCCGGGCGGGGAACTCAGCGCCGGCGTCATGAGTTCCGAACGCGCGGCCGGGTCCAGGTCGTTCCAATTGCGCGCCGGCGCGCGCGCATCGCGCGCGTACGCGTTGGCGAGCTGCTCGAAGCTGATCTGGTCCATCCGGTTGCTGCCGTGCGTCGCGACCACGACGACCGCGGACGCGAGCCGGAATTCCCGGGCGCCGGCGACGGGCGAGGCTTCGCCCGGACGCATGAGGAGGATGGCGGCCGCGGCGCGGCCTTCCGTGAAAGCGCGGCGGGCGGGCAGGGTGCCCGCGAAATCGGCGACGGCCGGGCCGGCCGCGGCGCGGAGGCCGGCGACGAAACGTCCGTCGAGCAGGTCGGTGCCGACGAGGTCCGCGCCTTCGGCGACCGCGCAGGCGAGCAGGGCGAGCAGGAGGCTCCTCACGCCGTCTCGGGGCCGGGATCGAGTTCCGGCCACTGCAGGAGTTTGCGATGCAACGTGCGGCGCGAGATGCCCATGAGCTCCGCCGCGCGCGTGCGGTTGCCCGCGGCGGCGGCGAGCGCCTGCCTGAGCAGCTGCTTCTCGTTCAAAGTGCGGTCGAGGTTGGCCGTCGCGCCGGGGGCCGGCGCGGCGGGACCGCCCGGCACGGAGACGGGCGCGGTGAAACGGGCGTCGAGGTCGGCGGGACCGACCGTCTTGCCGGCGCGGAGGACCGCGAGGTTCTCGCACGCGTTGCGGAGTTCGCGGATGTTGCCCGGCCACGGATAGCGCACGAGGATCGCCAAGGCCTCGGGAGAGAGGCGCGGCGCCGCGGCGCCGTTCTCCTTCGCGAAACGTTCGAGGTAATGGGCGAGCAGGAGCGGGATGTCATCCGTCCGCTCGCGCAGCGGGGGCAGCCGCAGCGGCACGACGGAAAGGCGGTAGTAGAGGTCTTCGCGGAACTTGCCTTCCTTCACCATCTGGCGGAGGTCGCGGTTCGTCGCGCAGACGAGACGCAGGTCCAAGGCGATGGGACGGTGCGAACCCAGCCGTTCGACGGCGCGCGTCTCGAGGAAGCGCAGGAGCTTCACCTGGGTCGTCGCGTCGATCTCGCCGATCTCGTCGAGGAAGAGCGTGCCGCCGTCCGCGGACTCGAAGCGGCCGACGCGCCGCTCGTTCGCGCCGGTGAAGGCCCCCTTCTCATGGCCGAAGAGCTCGGACTCCAGGAGGTTCGCCGGGATCGCGGCGCAATGGACGGCCATGAAGGGTCCCTTCGCGCGCGGGCTCGCCTGGTGGATCATCTGGGCGAAGAGCTCCTTGCCCGTGCCGGTCTCGCCGAGGAGGAGCACGGTCGCGTTGGACGGGGCGACGGAACGGACCTGCTCGATCGAATGCTGGAGCGCGGCGGAGGAGCCGACGACTTCGCCGAGGGCGAACTTCCGGTCGAGCCGCGCCTTGAGCGTCACGACCTCCTTCTCGGTGGTGCGCGCCTTGAGGCCGCGCTCGAGGACGAGCTCCACCTGGCGGAGGTCGACGGGCTTCTGGAAGAACCAGTAGGCGCCGCGGCTCATCGCGGTGACCGCCGTCTCGACGTCGCCGTAGGCCGTCATCATGATGCACACCGGCTGCTGCGGCAGCTTGAGCGCGCGGTCGATCACCGCCAGGCCGTCCTCGCCGGCCATGCGGAGGTCGGTGAGCACGGCGTCCGGGGGCACGTCCTGCATGAGGCGCGCCGCTTCCGCGGCGTCCTTCGCGACGAAGGTCTCGTAGCGGTCCTCCAGCGCGGCGCGGAGGCCTTCGCGGATGTTCTTCTCGTCGTCGACGATGAGCACCGTGGGCTTCATGGTTCAGGCTTCCGGGGAGGCTTGGTGGTTGGCGGCGCCCCAGACGCGCGCCGCCTTCTCGGCGAGGGCCGCGCGGGCGCGGTCGACCTCGGCGAGGCGGGCTTTCAGGTTGGCGTTGGAGACGGCCGCGAGGTCGTCGAGGTCGGAGAGGTAGGCGCCTTCGAGGGCGCGCGCGGCGACGTCGAAGTTGCGCGGCACGCCGAGGTCGACGAGCAGCAGCGGCCGGCCCTGGCGGCGGGCGACGGTCTCGCGGAGGGCGCCGACGTCGAGCAGGGCGCGCTCGACCGTGGCGCAACCGACGATCACGTCATGCGCGTGCGCCTGGCGGAGCGCGTCGGCGAGCGTGAGGGACGAGCCCGCGAACTCCTCGGCGAGCGCGCGGGCGTTGTCGAAGGTGCGGGAGGCGACGGAGACCTGCGCGGCGCCGCGCGAGACGAGGGCCTGGACGACCTGGCGGCCCACGTCGCCGGTGCCGAGCACCAGCACGCGCGCCTCGTCGAGCGAACCGAACACGCGCTGCGCGAGCTCGACGGCGACGTTGCCGAGGCTCACCTGGCCCTGGGAGATGCCGGTGTGCGTGCGCGCCCAGGCGCCGGCCTGGAAGGCGCGCTGGAAGACGCGGTTGAGCACCGGGCCGGTCATGCCGCGCGCGAGCGCGTCGGCGTAGGCGTCCTTCACCTGACCGGCGATCTCGACCTCGCCCACCATCTGGGATTCGAGTCCGGAGACGACGGCGAAGAGATGTTCGACGGCCGCGAGGCCGGGCACGGGGCGGAGATGCTGGTCGAGGACCGCGGGCGCCGCGCCCGTGGCCTTGATGAGGGCGGCGCGCACGTGGAGGGCGGCCGCTTCGTCGCCGACGCCGTAGGCTTCGAGCCGGTTGCAGGTCGCGAGCAGGACGGCTTCGGCGAGGCCCGCCTCGCGCGCGGCGGCGTAGAACGCCTCGGCGCCGCCGGCGGGGACGGTGAAGGCCGCGCGCTCGTCGAGGCCGGCGGTGCGGTGGGTGGCGCTGAGCGCCACGAGACTGCGGACGCGTTCGCTCATCGGGCGGCGGGGAGCGAGAGATACAGGGCGACGAGCGCGGGGACGAAGACGAGCAACGACGCGCGGGCGTAGGCCGAACCGGCGAGACGATGACGGCGTCGCTGGACGGTGACGAAGAGGCAGGCGGCCCAGGCGAGCGAAGCGGCGGCGAGCTTGGGCAAGGCGACGAGGGCGAGGTCACGCTGGGCCCAGTCGGTCGCGCCGATGACGAGCGAGAGACCGAGGAGCCAGACGGCGGCGCCCATGAGCTGGCCGCCGATGCGGTCGAGCGGCACCAGGGCGGGCAACAAGGCGTAGATCCCGCCGAACTCGCGGCGGGCCAGCGCGCGGTCCTGCAGGAGGTAGGCGGCGGAGTTCAGCGCCTGCGCGCCGAGGACGCAGTAAGCGAGGACCGCGGCGCCGACGTGGATGACGATCAGCGGCTTGTCGGCATGATCGGCGGGCTGCCCGACGACGCCGAGCCACGCCGCCACGGTCAGGCAGAGCGTCGTCGCGCCGGCGATCGCCCAGGTCGGCAAGCGGTGGGTGAAGGTGAGGTCCAGGAACAGGGCCAGCCCGGCGAGCCCCCAGCCGATGGAAAGGAAGAGTTCCGAAGCGCTGCCGATGGGCAGGGCGTGCGCCCGCAGGCCCTGATAGGCCAGCATCGCGGTCAACATGATCCAACCCCCGCGCAGCAACCAGAGGCCGGCGGTCGGCCAGCGTCCCGAGGCATCCTTCGCAGCCAAGCCGTCCAGCAGCGCCGCCGCCAGGAAGACGGCGGCACAGCCCAGCAGGCATTCCCGCGTGAGGGGATGCTCGGCGATGGCTGCGGCCAAGGGTGTCATGGGAGTGATGTATAGAGAGGTGTGACATTTTGGCAAACCTGCAAAACGTCCTGTTTTCTTGCGAAAGCAGGGCAGGGGGGTAGTTTTCCCCTTGTCTATGGCCCACGACCTCTACGACCTCACCCAGCACCCCCCTCGCAGCCCCCGGGTTCGCCTCGGTGGCCTGGTCATCCTCCCGCGCATGATCGATAAGGCCAGGGCCACGAAAGCCGGCAAAAATGGGGAATATACCTATGGTTGCTCCTTGGATCGCAACGTCCTGGACTTCCTCGGTATCGAGGCGGATGAACTTAAGGCTCAGATCGACAAGGGTTTAGGTGATGGCGAAATCCTGGCCTGGATGATGGGGAATGCCAAGAAGCCGCGCCAAGCCTACGAAATCGCGGCGTTCAGCGCCTACCACGAGCAGCGCGCCCCGGGCGGTCCTTCGGGTCGGGGCAAGCTGACCGATTACCAGTCGTCGACTCCGGCCGGCGCCAAGCGCGAGGACATCGTCACTTGGTTCGACGTCCTGGACCTGGACGACCACCAGAGCTTCGGCGGCAAAGTCTGAGCCGTGGCCAAGATGGGTCGGCCCCGTCGGGTGCTCCTCGTGTGCATGGGCAACATCTGCCGCTCCCCGACGGCGGAAGAAGTCCTCCGCGTGAAAGCCCGTCAGTCGGGCCTGCGCATCGAGTTTGATTCCGCCGGGACGGAGAACTACCACGTCGGCGACCCGCCGGATCCGCGCTCCGTGCGGCATGCGAGGGAGCGCGGCTACGATCTGTCCGCCCTGCGCGCCCGTCAGGTGCACGCCGCGGACTTCCAGGCCTTCGACCTGATCCTCGCCGCGGATGAACTCAACCTCCGCGAACTCCGTCGTCGTTGTCCCGCCGAGGAGCGGCATCGGCTGGCGCTCTTCCTCGGGGATGTCGCGTTGCCGGATCCGTATTACGGCGAAAGCGACGATTTCGAAAAAGTGCTGGATTTGGTGGAAAAACAAGCCGCCGCGCTGGTCTCCGCGTGGACGCAGGCAACTGAATGATTGCGGTGCGGACCCCCGTGGCGTTTGCTCGACCTCACCGATGTACCAAGTGAACTTCAGCGATCAGGCGATGCGTGAGCTCGCGAAGCTGCCGACCTTGGAGCAGATGGAAGTCGTCGAGGCGTTCACGTCGCTCACCGCCGAGGAACTGCTGCGTGGCAGCTCGGACCTCGGCACCGTCCGCCGCGGCGGGCATACCTACCACCGCCTGCGCGTCGGCGAGTTCCGCATCTATTTCGAAGCCGGCGAAGGCTCGCTGCTCGCCCATTACGTGCTGCATAAGCACACGTACGCCGACTTCGCCTTCCGCTCCCACCTGCCTTTCCCGGAAGACGAGGCCCGCATCGAGCAAGAAGGCGGCTTCTGGAAATACCTCGACGAACCCCCGAAGTCCTGACCGTGACGACCCCTCCCGAAAAACGTCCCTATGCGTCCCCGGAAGAGGCCGCCCGCATCTACCTGCTGCCCAACCTCTTCACGGCCGGCAACATGCTGTGCGGCTTCCTCGCGATCAAGAACTGCATCGAAGCCCGTTTCACGACGCTGACGCCCGAAGGACGGGCCGAACATTACAACATGGCGGTCTGGTTCATCCTGTTCGCCTGTCTCTGCGACCTCTTCGACGGTCGGGTGGCGCGCGCGACCAAGCGGGAATCCCTGTTCGGCGCGGAGTTCGATTCCATCGCCGACACGGTCTCCTTCGGCGTCGCCCCGGCCCTGATGGCGTGCTTCCTGGTCATCAAGCCCGGCGCCACGGATAACGTCCAGCTCATCACCTGGCTGCTCGCCTTCATCTACCTGCTCTGCGCCGGCGTACGTCTGGCGCGTTTCAACGTCCTGACCAACCCGTTGGTCCCCGGCAACGAGAAGCGCGCCGCCGGGGGCGATTTCGTAGGTCTGCCGTCCCCGGCCGCCGCCGGGATGATCGCCTCGCTGGTCCTCGTCCTATCGAACGTCATCGTCAACCCCGACCAGAAGGACCCCTTCGAGCAGGCCGTGCATAAGTGGCCCTTCATCCTGCTGCCGGTCATGCTGGTCATCTCCTTCCTGATGGTCAGCAACGTCCGCTTCCCGAGCTTCAAGAAGCTCGACTGGACCACCCGGGCCAAGACCCGGGGCTTCATCCTCATCATCATCCTAGGCGCGGTGATCTTCCGTTACCCCCAGTACGCCTTTCCGGCCGTCTTCCTCGGTTACGTCTGCTACAGCCTTTTCCGTCACGCCTTCCTCCTGAAGAAGAGCGAGATGGACCCGGCGCCCGACGACGATGATGAACCGGTGTCCAAGGTGTGAACAGGCGGTGGACAATCCGTGCCCGTGACGGCCTGTGAACAAGCCGAGGGTTATTCACGCTTCGGGCACAAAAGCGGCCGGGACGGATGCTCCCTCTCACCAGCGTCTTGCGGAACTGTGTACGGACTTCCGACCCCTGCTGATGCTACGGGTATTTATAAATGAAGAGAGAATAGATACCGACAGGGCCGGGATGTGGGCAATGAGGGGTTGCCTCTGCCCCCGCCTCTGCTCAATTCTGACGTCATCATGAAGTTCAAGGTCAACCGGAATCACTTTTTCAACGGGCTCTCGAGCGTGACCAACGTCGTCGGCAGCCGTGCGACGATGCCGATCCTCCAGAACGTCCTCATCGAAGCCGAAGGCGACACGGTCACCCTCACCACGACCAACCTCGACCTCGGCATCTGCTGCCGCATCAAGGCCGCGGTGTCTTCGCCCGGTCGCATCACCCTGCCGGTCAAGAAGCTCGTCCCGATCGTCCGCGCCCTTTCGAGCAGCGACACGATCGTCGAACTCACCGGCAAGGATCGCGTCAAGATCACCTCCGGAAGCTCCGTCTTCCAGGTCGCCGGCCTGCCCGCCGACCAGTTCCCGCCGATCTCCAACTTCGCCGGTCAGCCGACCATCTCGATCAACCAGGACGATCTCGGCGACATGCTCCGCAAGGTCAGCTACGCGCAGTCGTCCGACGAGAACCGTTACATCCTCAACGGCGTCTTCTTCGAATTCGCCGAAGGCAAGCTCACCGTCGTCGCCACCGACGGCCGTCGTCTGGCCAAGTGCGAACGCAAGCTGGCCGGCACGGACAAGACCCTCGCGCTCATCCTCCCCGCCCGCACCATCATCGAACTGATGCGTCTGCTGAAATCCGGCGGCGAAGCCCACGTCTCGCACAACGAACGCCAGGTCGGCTTCACCATCGACATCCCGAAGAACGAGGAAGGCCTCGTGGACCGCATCCAGCTGGTCTCCAAGGTCGTCGAAGGCAACTATCCGAACTACCGCCAGGTCATCCCCAAGGACGCCGGCTCGAAGGTCCGCCTCGAACGCGAGAAGCTCCTCGAGAGCGTGAACCGCGCGGCGCTGATGACCGACGACCGTAACAACACCATCCGGATGAGCGTCACCAAGAAGTCGCAGAACCTCGAGATTTCCGCGAAGTCCGACAGCGGCGACGCCCATGAGCCGATCGCCGTGAAGTACGAAGGCCCCGACGTGAACATCGCGTTCAATCCGCAGTACATCATCGACCCCCTCAAGGCGCTGACCGAGGACGAGATCGACTTCGAATTCAAGGACGAGATGTCCCCCGGCGTCATCCGCGGGCTCAAGGATGATTTCCTCTGCGTCGTGATGCCGCAGCGGATCTCCTGAGCGATCCGCTCAGAGGCCCGGCTCGGCGCAGTCCGGGAGCGACTTGATGCGCTCCAGGATGCGCCGTGACGCCTCGATGGACCGTTCGCGGTGCGCCGCGCCCGGATCGTATTCCGCGGGCAGCATCGCCTTGCCGAAGCGGACGCGGATGCGCGCCGAGCCCAGGGGGAAGTTGGCCCCGCGAGGCAGGACGTCGCGCGCGCCGCGGATGCGGATGGGGACGACGGGGACCCCGGACTTGCACGCGAGCAACCCGGCGCCGGCCTTGGCTTCCGCGATGACGCCGTCCTGGCTGCGCGTACCCTCCGGGAAGATGAGCAGACCTTCGCCCATGGCGAGGGCCCCGAGGGCCGAGCGGATCGCGCCGATGTCGGCCTCGCCGCGGTCGACGGGGATGGAATGGCAGGCGCGGATGACGAATCCGAAGACGGGGTTGTCGAAGAGGGAACGCCGGGCGATGAAGGAGATCTCGCGCGGCAGGCAGGAGCCGATCAGCGGCGGATCCAGCATGCTCTGATGGTTGGAGGCGAAGAGGCATGCGCCGGAAGGGACGTTCTCCCAGCCTTCGACTTCCAGCGTGGCGAAGACCTCGATGAACGAACGAGCGCCGTGGTAGACGGCCTTGTAGATCAGGTTCTTCGAGACGAGGATCATCGGGGCAGGGCGACCGCCTGGATGAGTTCGCCGATCCGAGCCACCACCGCCTCCAAGGGCAGGTGCGTGTTGTCGAGGCGACAGGCCCCTTCCGGGCAGACCATCGGGGCGGTCTTGCGCGTCGCGTCGAGATGGTCCCGCTGGGTGACCTGATCCGCCTGGCCTTCGGCCGCGCGCCGCTGGGCGCGGGCGTCGGCGTCGGCTTCGAGGAAGACGCGCACTTCCGCGTCCGGCAGGACCACGGAGCCGATGTCGCGCCCCTCCATGACGATGCCGGCGAAGCCTTGTTCGTCGGCGAGCGTCACCTGCGAGCGCTGGTATTCGAGGAGGAAGGCGCGGACGGCGGGGAGGGCGGCGATCTTGGAGACGGCCGCGTTGACCTCGGAGGTGCGGAGGTCGGCGTCGTCCGGCAGGACGCCGTCGAGGGTGAGCGCCGAGCTACGCGCGCCTTGGCGCGCCACGATCCGTGAGCCGATGCGGAGCCTGGCCAGCGCCGTCCGCACCGAGGCCGGATCGTCGGCCGAAGCGCCCGCGAGCAGGAGCGCCCGGGTCAGGCTGCGGTAATGCGCGCCGGTGTCGACGTGCAGCAGGCCGTGGACCTGCGCGAGACGGCGGCTGGTGCTCGACTTGCCCGAAGCGGCGCCGCCGTCCACGGAGACGCGTACGAAGCGTGTGCGCAAGGCCTCGAGGGCGCGGAAGAAATGCGGGAAGGTCTTGCCCGTGCAGGCGGGGTCCTGGATGGCGATCCAGGGCCGGCCGTCGCCGAAGAGGTCATGGCTGCCGAGGACGCCGAAGCTCATCGCCATGCGGTGGTCTTCGTAGGTGCGGATCTCGACGGGGCCGGCCGCGGCGGCCCGTCGTAGCGCGGCCTTGTCGGGGAAGATCGTCAGCGACGACAGGCTCTCGTCCGCGCGGAGCTGCGCGGCGGAAGGTTCGACCCCGATCCCGAGGCGTTCCAGTTCGGTCGCCATCGCCAGGACGCGGTCGGTCTCCTGCTTGCGGGTGTGGGCGATCCCGCGGATCCGCACGGGACCGTCCGCCAACGTGGCGACGGTCGCGAGCGTGAGGAAGGTGTCGGAGAACGCGTTGAAATCGAAATCACCGCCGCGGATGCCAGCCCAGGCCTCGGCGACCACCGTGCCGTCGGCCGGACGCAGACGGGCTCCGCAGGCCGCGGCGACCTTGGCGAACGCCGTGTCGCCCTGGAGGCCGCCGTCAGCGTAGCCTTCGATGCGCACGGACGCTCCGGCGCCGGTGACGGCCGGGAGCGCGATGAAATAACTGGCCGCGGTGGCGTCGGGTTCGATCGCGTAGGCGGGCCGGGCGACATAGGCGCCGGGCGTCGCGCACGTCCAGCTGCCGTCGGCGAGGCGGACGAGCGGGCGGCCGAACTGTCCGCACATCCGCGCCGTCATCTCGACGAACGGTTCGGAGACCGTCGAACCCTTCATGGTCACGGAAGCCCCGGCCGAAAGGGGGAGCACCATGAGGAGCGCGGAGAGGAGCTGGGAAGAGGCCGAAGCGTCGACCTCGAGCCGACCGAGCTTCCCGGTGGTATGCAGGGTGAAAGGGAAGCCGGCCGCGTCGGCGCCGTCCGGCGACACCGCGCGGCCGCCGGCCGCGCGCAGGGCGTCGAGGAGCCCGCGCATCGGGCGGGCCCGCATGGCTTCGTCGCCGTCGAGCTCGTACGCGCCGCCCGGGGCGAGCGCGAGGAAGGCGGTGAGGAAGCGCGCCGCGGTCCCGGCGTTGCCGACGTGGAGCTTCGCGCGGTCGCGCGGGATGCGGCCCCCGAGGCCGACGATCCGGATCGTGCCGGCGGCCTCGTCGTCGGCGACCTCGAAGCCGAGGGCGCGCAGGGCGGCGATGAGGATGCGCGTGTCGCGGCTGAACAACGCGCCGGTGAAGTGCGTGACGCCGTCGGCGAGCGCGGCGAGGATCAGCGCGCGGTTGGTGATGCTCTTCGAGCCCGGGACCTGGGCGACGCCGCGGGCGGGGGTCTGGAAGGGACGGATGACGAGGGTCGGGCTCATTCGGGCCGGTCGAGGTTCTGGCGGGCGAGGCGGGCTTCGGCGAGGAGGCGGCGCAAGGCGGCGGCGTCGCCGGCCTCGACGGCCGCGCGGAGTTCCGCGGCGCGGCGCTCGAGGTCGCGGAGGCCGGCGACGGTATGGCGGGCGTTGGCGAGCATGATGCCCACCCACAGGTTCTCCTCGCCGGCGGCGATGCGGGTCGTGTCGCGGAGGCCGGCGCCGACCGCGAAGCGGCGGAAGCCGGGCTGGTCCATCACGGCGAGCATGAGCGCCGAGGCGGCCGCGTGCGGGACGTGGCTGATGGCCGCGACGATCTCGTCGTGCTGGGCGGCGTCCGTCTCATGCAGCACCGAGCCGAGTTCCTGCCAGAAGCGGCGGACCGCGGTCAGCGCCTGCGGGTTCTCGGCGCCCGTCGGGGTGAGGAAGCAGACCCGGCCTTCGAAAAGCTGCGCGGAAGCGTGCGCGGCGCCGGCCTTCTCCCCGCCGGCCATGGGATGCGCGCCGACGAACGGATTGGCGGCCGGCAGTCGACGGGCGGCGAGCAGGATCGCGCCTTTCACGCTGCCGGCGTCGGTCACGACCGCGCCGGGGGCGAGTCCGGGGGCGATCGCCAGGAAAGTCTCTTCCGCGGTGTCGACGGGCGTCGTCACGACCACGAGGTCGGCGCCCCGGACGCAGTCGGCGGCGTTCTCGAACACTTCCGCCACGCCGAACGCGCGCAGCGTCTCCCGGGAGCCCGGCGAGCGCGACCAGCAGGCGAGCGAACCGGCCAGGCCCTTGCGCGCCGCCGCGAGGAGGATGGAGCCGCCGATGAGGCCGGCGCCGACGACGGCGATGCGCTTGAAGGAGGCCATTTCCAAGGTTGAAGGGGGTTCTGTGATGAACCAGAGTAGCCAACCATTAAAGCAAACAAACCGCCAGCGACAAAGTTGCCGGTCCGCCCATGAGCCACGGCCCACGACCACCCAGCCCCGACTTCGTCCCCGCCGCGGATCCCCGGGCGCGGCGCGGGCGCTTCTCCTTCGAGTCCCTGTGGGAACGGCTGCGGCTGCCCTTGTTGATCCTGGTGATCGCCGCCCTGGCCGTCACGTCGCTCCTGCTCTACACCGCGGAACGCCGGACGACCCGTCGGGCCGAGCTCACTGTCTCCGCCGCGGACGCCGAAGCCCTGCGGCAGCGCTCGCTCACGGCGGAGGCGGCCTTCGAGAAGATCCGCCAGGAGCGGTTCGAGCTCACCGAAGACGATATCCGGCTCCTGGAGCAGGCTTTCCAGGCGCAGGAGGAGTATCTGACGTCGCTCCGTTCCATCGGGACCGAAGATCCCCGTCTGGTGTCCCTCCGCCGCCGGTTGCATCTCCTCCGCGGCGAGCGCCTGCGTCAGGAATCGGCCATCCTTGAGGCCGCCGCGCTCACCCTCGCCAAGACCGACGAAGCCGCCGCCGCCGAGAAGCTGCGCCGGGCCGTCGCCTGCGAGCAGGAGATCGCGGACAAGTGGCAGTTTTCCGGTCTGGCCGACTCCGGTCGGCGCGCCCTGCTCGACACCCGCCTGCGGCGGCTCGAATCCTCGGCGCTCTGGCAGAAGGGGAGGGCCCTCGAAGCCGAGGCCGAAAAGTCCTTCGCCGCCGGACGTTACGCCGAAGCCGCGGAACGCTTCACGGCCGCCCTCGACGCCGAGAACGAATTCCTCGCCCGTTTCCGCGACGTGCGTGACACCGCTTTCGGCCGCGCCGAGCAGCTCGCCGTGCGCCGCGAGACCGCGTTATCCGGCCTCGTCTGGGAGGAAGTCCGTCGACACCAGGCCGCCGCCGAGGCCGCCGAAGCGAAGGCCGACTGGCCCGGCGCCGCCCGGGGTTGGCAGGACGCGGTGGACGCGTTCGCGCGCCTGCTCACCGCGCACCCGCGCAGCCAGTTCGCCGACCGCGCCAAGGAAGCGGCGATGGCGACGCGTCTGAACTTCGCCCGTTTCCATGACGACATCACGCGGGTCCGCGCCGACGTCGGCCGGCTCCGTCAGGCCTTGCGGGCCCGGCAGGTCGACGACGCCCTCCGTCTGGCCGATAGGGTCCTCGCGGACGCGCGACGTGTCGCCGACGCGGGCACCGGGGTCTTCCGCCCGGAGGATGAAGAACGCCAGGAACTGGAATTCATCGCCTCCCATGCCGCGACGATCCGGGGTTACCTCCCGGCGGCGGACCGGCAGCTGCTCCCCGTTCCCGGACGGTCGGTCCGGATGTACCGCACCGAGATTCCGCAAGGACTCTACGCTTCATTGATGGACGCCAATCCGAGCGCCTTGCGCCGGGAAGCCAATCCGGTGGAGTCGGTCGCCTACGCCGACGCCGAACTTTTCGCCCGCCGCCTGGGTTGGATCCTCGGCGGACGCGCCCGTCTCCCATTCCTCGGCGAGCATGCGGCGGCGGCCGGCGACCTGACCAAGCCGGCTCCGGCCGAGAGCGCCTGGACCTCGGCGAACACCGACGGCGTCGACGCCCGGCCCGTGGGCTCCGCCAAGGCCGATGCGCAGGGCTTCCATGACTTGGTCGGCAACGTGGAAGAGTGGGTGGCGGCCGAAGAAGGCCACACCCGGGCTCCCGTCGTGGGCGGCAGCGTGGCCTCCGCGCCCGTCGCCGGGCTGGCAGTCCGCCAGGTCCATAAGCGCGAGAAAAGCCGCACGCTGGGCTTCCGCATCGTCATTGAATAATCGGCGGCGGAGCCTAATCATCGCCGGACCCCATGGTCAACCCCGCCTCCCGCCTCAAGCGCGCCGCGTTCTTCTTCGCGGCCTACGGGATGCTGGCCGCGCTCTCCCTGTGGTTCGCCTACGAACTCCGCTTCGTCGGCGCCGACGAACCGACCACCGCGGAACACCTCGCCTTCGAGGCTTACCTGTATGAGCAGCGGCCGTTCGCCTTGCTGTGGCTCGTCCCGCTCAAGGTCGCCCTGCTCGCGCTCTGGGGGCAGACCCGCGGCGTGTTCTATTATTTCCGCCTCCCCGACGCCCTGCGCACGGCTCTCGCGCTCGCGACGGCGACCTTCGCCGCGCTGGTCCTGCCGCCCCTGCTCGGCACCGGCGCGCCGGGCGACCCGTTCAGCCTGCCGCGCGGCGTCGCCCTGATCGACTTCAACCTCTCCTTGGTCTTCTTCATCGGTTTCCGCGTCTCCGTCCGCGCGCTGCGCGAAAGATTCTCCGCGGGCGCCGCCTCGTCGGCCGGCGTGGTCGAACGCATCGCCGTCGTCGGCGCCGGCCAGACGGGCGCCCAGCTCGTCGCCGACCTGCTCGGCCGGCGCGGCCACGGCCTCGAGCCGGTCTGCTTCCTCGACGACGACGTCGCCAAGCACGACCTCCATATCCACGGCGTCCCCGTGGTCGGCTCCCCCGCGCGCATGGGCGAGCTGGCCGAGAAGTTCGGCGTCACCGAAATCATCCTCGCGCTGCCGGCGACGAGCGTCCGTCGCGTCCGCGAGGTCAGCGCCCTCGCCGCCGCCGCCAAGCTGCGGGTGCTCGTCGTCCCGTCGATGGCGGAACTCGCCGGCGGCCGCGTCCGCGCCGCCGACATCCGGCCGATCTCCGTCGAGGACATCCTCGGCCGCGCGCCCGCGCAGCTCGACGACGCCGCCATCGCCGGGATGGTCCGCGGACGCGTCGTCCTCGTGACCGGCGCGGGCGGCAGCATCGGCCTCGAGCTCAGCCGGCAGGTCGCGGCCCACGGCCCGGCCCGCCTCCTGCTCCTGGACCAGTGCGAGGTGCTCCTCTATCAGGCCGAGCAGGAACTCATCGCCGCCGGCCACGGCGCCGTCATCACGCCCGTCGTGGGCGACGTCACGGACCTCGCCCGGATGACGGCCGTCTTCGCGGCGCATCGCCCGAGCCTCGTCCTGCACGCCGCGGCGCACAAGCACGTCCCCATGATGGAAGCGCAGCCGGGCGAGGCGCTGAAGAACAACGTCGAAGGCACCTGGGTCGTCGCGCACCTCGCCGCGGGCCACGGCGCGGAGAAGTTCGTGCTCATCTCCTCCGACAAGGCGGTCAATCCCACCAACGTCATGGGCGCGACCAAGCGCCTCGCCGAGCTGATGCTCCGCTCGCTCCAGGCCCGGCCCGGCGGCGCCACGCAATTCATGGCCGTGCGCTTCGGCAACGTGCTCGGGTCGTCGGGCTCCGTGATCCCGATCTTCCGCCGGCAGATCGCCGCCGGCGGCCCGGTCACCGTCACGCATCCGGAGGTGAAGCGCTACTTCATGACGATCCCCGAGGCGGTCGGGCTCGTCCTCCAGAGCGCCACGCTCGGGGAGGGCGGCGACATCCTCGTCCTGGAGATGGGCCGTCCGCTCAAGATCATCGACGTGGCGCGGCAGCTCATCGAGCTCAGCGGTCTGCGCCCCGACGTCGACATCGAGATCCGCATCATCGGCCTGCGCCCCGGCGAGAAGCTCGTCGAGGAGCTGCAATGCGCCGGGGAGCTGTTCCGGCCGACGACGCACCCGCGGGTCTTCCGCTTCGTGGCCGCCGGCGAACCCGTCGCGTCGCCCGAGGCCTTGCGCGCGCAGGTCACCGAGCTCCTCGGACTGGAGCCCGGCGCCTGCAAGCAGGGCATCCGTCGGCTCGTCCCCGAGTACGTCCCGTTCGCGGACTAGTTTTTTCGCTTCGGGCTTCACAGGCGGGGGCGCCTCCGACAGGCTTCGGCCATGGCTCGCGCGCATTCCTCCGCCCCTCAGGTCGGCATCATCATGGGCTCCCAGTCGGACTGGGAGACGATGGTCAACGCCGCCGACACCCTCAACCAGCTCGGCGTCGCCTTCGAAGCCGAAGTCGTCAGCGCCCACCGCACCCCGCTGAAACTGAAGGACTACGCCTTGGCGGCCCGGCGGCGCGGCCTGAAGGTCATCATCGCCGGCGCCGGCGGCGCGGCCCATCTCCCCGGCATGGTCGCGGCGATGACCTCGCTGCCCGTCATGGGAGTGCCGGTGCAGTCCAAGTCCCTCGACGGGATCGACTCGCTCCTCTCGATCGTCCAGATGCCGGCCGGCATCCCCGTGCACACCTTCGCGATCGGCCGCGCCGGCGCGATCAACGCCGCCCTCGGCGCCGCCGCGGTGCTCGCGCTCTCCGACGCGAAGCTCGCCAAGAAGCTCGACGAGTACCGCGCCGCGCAGACCAAGGCCGTCCTCGACAACCCGATTCCCGGCCGCAAGGGCAAGCAGCGCTGAGCCATGGAGCGACCCCTGCAGCCCGGCGGCACCATCGGCATCCTCGGCGGCGGCCAGCTCGGCCGGATGTCGGCCATCGCCGCCCGCCGCCTCGGTTACAAGGTCCGTACCTTCGATCCTTCCGCCGGCGCCTGCGCCGCCGCGATCGCCGACGAGCATGTCGCCGCCGACTGGGGCGACACCGCCGCGCTCACCCGTTTCGTCCAGGGCTGCGGCCGCGTCACGCTCGAGTTCGAGAACATCCCGCCCGCGACGGTCGAGTTCGTCGCGCGGTCCGTGCCGTGCCACCCGTCGGCGTCCGTCCTGGCGACCTGCCAGAACCGCCGGCGCGAGAAGGAGTTCCTCCGGGCCGCGGGCATCCCCTGCGCGGTCTTCGCCGTCGTGTCCTCGCTCGACGAGCTGCGGGCCGCGGTGAAGACCATCGGCTTCCCCTGCGTGCTCAAGACCGCCGACTTCGGTTACGACGGCAAGGGCCAGGTCAAGCTGCCGACCGCCGCGGCCGACCTCGCCGCCGCGTGGGACAAGATCGGCGGAGCCGTGGGCGTGCTCGAGGCGTGGGTGCCGTTCCAGATGGAGATCTCCGTCCTCGTCGCGCGCACCGTCGACGGCCGCACCGCCGTCTACGATCCCGCGGAGAACATCCACCGGAACCACATCCTGCACCTTTCGCTCTCCCCCGCCCGCGTCGCCGAAGCCACCGCCGCCGAGGCCCGCGCCCTGGCGCTCAGCATCGCCGCGAAGATCGGCCTGGTCGGCCTGCTCGCCGTCGAGATGTTCGTGCAGGACGGCCGCATCGTCGTCAACGAGCTCGCCCCGCGCCCGCACAACAGCGGCCACCAGACCTTCGACGCCCACGAGACGAGCCAGTTCGAACAGCATGTCCGCGCCGTCTGCGGCCTGCCGCTCGGGGGGACCAAGCCCCTGGCGCCGTCCGCGATGGTGAACCTCCTCGGCGACGTATGGCGGGACGGCCGCGAGCCCGACTGGACCAAGGTCCTCGCCGATCCGTCGGCCAAGCTGCACCTCTACGACAAGGGCAAGGCCGCGCCGGGACGCAAGATGGGCCACATCACCGTCACCGCGCCGACCCTCGAGGAAGCGCTGCGCCGCGCCGAGGCCCTGCACGCCGCGCTCTGACAGATGTCGTCCCTGCAGGTCTTATTCTGCGCCAATATCCTCATCCTGGTGCCGATCGGTTTCGGGACCTTGCTCAAGCCTTCCCTGACGGATCACGGGGTTTTCGCCGAGAGCGCCGGCTGGCGGACGTTGGTCGGCTCGCTCTGGGTGGGCATCCTCGCTTGTTCCGCCCTGGGCGTGGTCTGGCCCGCCGGCTTCGCCTGGCTGCCGCTCCTGCAGGTCATCTACAAATCCGTGTGGCTGCTCGTCTACGCCGCGCCCCGCCTCCTTGACGGCCGTCGTCGGGAGATCCCGGCGGGGATCGCGCTGTGCTTCCTCGCCATCGTCCTGCTCTGGCCTTGGCTCATCCCTTGGCGACAGCTCTTCGCCGCGCCCTGATCAGTCCAGCAGCTCCGGCTTGCGGCTGAACAGCTCGAGCGGGATCTGGCCGAGGCAGAGGAAGAGCAGGATCGCCTGGAAGACCGGGATGCGCGCCTTCATGCCGGCCGCCTGGGCCACGTAGTTCTTGGCCATCACCTCGGAGATCATCGCGAAGGCGAAGACGAGCGAGGCCACGCACAGCACGACGAAGAGCCGGTTCCAGGCCTTCGGCGACGTGATGCGCCGCCACGGCAGGAAGAGCAGGCCCGCGTAGGCGATGAGGAACCAGGATTCGGCGCGCAAAGCACGGGGGAAGGTGACGACCGCGGGATCCCAGCGCGGCGGGATACGCGCGAAGCCGAGGTCCAGCCCGCCGAGCAGCTCGTTCACGGCCATCAGCAGGCAGAAGACGCCGAAGGCCAGGGCGATGAAGCGGCCGTAGCGGAGGCGGCGGGCGGTGTTCTCGTGCATGCGGGGAAGGTGGGGGCGTCGCGGACGGACGCAAATCCTCAGAGCGGGCGGAACAGCGCGACGTCGCTCCATTCGCCCATGACGCGGCCGTCGGCGCGGGCGCCGGGACCCCAGGCGGCCTGGCACTTCGCCTCGAAATGGGCGCGGACGGCGGCCTGCTCCTTCGCGAGGATGCCGCTCAGGGCGAGCACGCCGCCGGGGCTGACGGCGTCGACGAGGTTGTCGGCGTAGATGCAGAGGACGTCGCTGATGATGTTGGCCAGCACGACGTCGGCCCGGCCGGTCAGGCGGAAGCCTTCCTCGAGGCCGGCGTGGTGGAAGGCGGCCGCATCGGCGGCGAGGCCGTTCTCCTCGCGGTTGGCGATGCTCACGCGCACGGATTCCGGATCGCGGTCGAAGCCGGCGACGCGGCCGCAGCCGAGCTTGGCGGCGGAAAGGGCGAGGATGCCGGAACCGCAGCCCGCGTCGGTGACGGAGACCTGCGCGGCCGGATGCGTCCCGAGGAAGTCCAGCATGCGGATGGCGCAGAGGCGCGTCGTCGGGTGGTCGCCGGTGCCGAACGCCAGGCCGGCGTCGAACCAGATCACCGCGGCGTCGGCCGGGACGGCGTGCTGGCCGCGCATCCACGCGGGGACCCAGTGCAGGCGACCGTGGTCCCAGGGCTTGAGGTGCTCCTTGTAGGCTTCCTTCCAGTCCTTGTCGGCGAGGACGGTCTCGTCGTAGGCCTCGGGCAGTTTCTTGAACGCCTTGCGCAGGCCGGCCCACGCCTCGTCGGCTTCGGCCTTGGTCTCGAAGTAACCCATCACGAAGTGCGGCTTCCCGGGGCCTTCATGGAAGAGCATCCAGGAGGAACGGGTGAGTTCGCAGAAATGGTCCTCCAGCGGCTGGACCATGTCTTCGTGGATGGGGCACTTCAGTTCGATCATCAGGAAAGCGTCTCGCTCAGGCGGGCGATCACGGCCGGCAGCAGGGCGTGCTCGGCCGCGTGGATCTTCTGCGCGAAGGTCTCGAGGGTGTCGTCCGGCGCGCGGGCGACGCGGGTCTGGCCGAGGTGGGCGCCGCCGTCGATCTCCGCGTTGACCCAGTGGACGGTGCAGCCGGCTTCGGGGACGCCGGCGTTCCACGCCTGCCCGATGCCGTCGAGACCCGGGAAGGCCGGCAGGAGGCTCGGGTGGAGGTTGATGATGCGGCCCGGGAAGGCGTCGAGGAGCGGCGCCTTGATCACCCGCATGAAGCCCGCGAGCACCACCAGGTCGACCCGGGCGGCCTTGAGGGCGTCGGCCCAGGCCTGCTCGCGTTCGGGCGAGAACTTCGTCTTGAACGGACCGGTGTCGAGGAACCGGGCGGGGACGCCGTACTTCGGGCCGAGCTCGAGCATCTTGCAGGTGGGGACGTCGCACCAGATCCCGACGACCTCGGCCTTGCCGAGGCGGCCTTCGGCCTGGGCGCGGAGGACCGCGTCGGCGTTGGAGCCGCGACCGGAACCGAGGAGGGCGACGCGCATGGCGGGAAGGTGTCGGCGGGGGTCGCCGCCTGCAAACGGATTTTCGAATTCGGACTTTGAACCGTCCGGCGAAAAGCCGAAGATGCGGACACTGCTTCCCCATGGACCGCCGCGACTTCCTTCACCTCACCGCCTTGGGTTCGCTGGGCGCCTACGCCCTGTCCGGTTGCGCCGGCGGCGGCGGCGCGGTCAGCGTGCCGTCGGCGCCGCCCGCGGCCCCGGCCGGCGCGGCGGCCGGCAAGGTGCTCCTCGGCATCGACGTCCTCGCGGCCGAAGGGTTCGCCCGGCTGCAGGGCCTGCGGGTCGGCCTCGTCACGCACCGCGCCGGCGTGAACGGCGCCGGCCAGCGCACGGCCGACGTGCTCGCGCGCGCGCCCGGCGTGCGGCTGACGAAGCTCTTCGGTCCGGAGCACGGCATCGACGGCGTGGCCAAGGCCGACGCCAAGGTGGGGCACGCCAAGGACGCGCGCACCGGCCTGCCGGTCTATTCGCTCTACGGCGCGACGCGCAAGCCGACGCCGGAGATGCTGGCCGGACTCGACGCGGTCGTCATCGACTTCCAGGACATCGGCGCGCGCTCCTACACCTACGTGAGCTGCATGCGCCTCGTGATCGAGGCCTGCTTCGCGGCGCCGCGTCCCGTGCGCGTCATCGTGCTCGACCGGCCGAACCCGCTCGGCGGCGAGAAGGTCGACGGACCGTTCCTCGACCGCAAGTGGCGCAGCTACGTCGGCGCCTACGAGACGCCGTACGTCCACGGCCTCACCATCGGCGAGCTCGCCCGCTGGGCCGTCGCCACGCCGGGCGTGCTCGAAGTCGACGAGGCCACGCGGCGTCGCGGCCAGCTCGAGGTCGTCGCGATGCGCGGCTGGCGCCGCGCCATGACCTGGAACCTCACCGGCCTCCGGTGGACGCCCACCTCGCCGATGATCGACAACCCGCAGGCCGCCCTCGGGTACGCGATGACCGGCCTCGGCTGCATGGATTCCGGCTTCAGCCACAGCGCCGGCGTCGGCCGCAACTTCCGTTTCCTCACCTACCCGCGCCGCAAGGCCGCCGAGCTCGTCGCCGCCCTGGGCTCCACGGTCCCCGGCCTGACGCCGCAGCCGCAGCAGCTCGCGGACGGCACGCAGGGCGTCTACCTCGCCGTCACGGATTACGCCGTGTTCCGCCCCACCGCGATCTCGCTGCAGCTCTTCCGCCAGGCCTGCGTCTGGGCGCCGAACCCTTTCGCCGGGCTCACCGGCGGCAAGCGCGAGCTCTTCATCAAGCATCTCGGCAGCGAGGCTTTCTTCGAGGAGCTCCGCGCGCAGGGCGCGCGCGTCGACCTCGCCCGCTGGACGCGCCGCTGGGACGGCGACGCCGCGGCCTTCCGCGCGCGCGCCGCTCCGTTCCGCCTCTACGCCTGATCAGTAGGCGCGGCCTTCGCGCTTCTCCCAGTAGTTGATGTAGGCCTGGTTGAGCACGCCGAGACCGCCCGGGGTCGGGTAGTCGCCGGTGAAGTACCAGTCGCCGCGGCTCGTCGGGCAGGCCTTGTGCAGCGAGGCGATCTTCTGGAAGACCAGGACGAGCTCGCCCTTCCAGCCGCTCTTCGCGGGGTAGACGAGTTCGGCCGCCTTGGCGGCGATCTCTTCTTCCGTGAAGGCGTCATAGATGCGCTTCACGTGGTTGCGCATCTCCTTGGTCGGCTTCTTCGCCTGGGCGACGCAGTCCTCGTAGACCTCGCGGAGGAGGTCGGCCATCCCGCGCTCCTTGCAGAGCGCGACGGCCGCCTGGAAGGCGAGGAACTTGCCCATCTCGGACATGTCGATGCCGTAGCAGTCCGGGTAGCGGATCTGCGGGGCGGTCGAGGCGATGACGATGCGCTTCGGGTTCGGGCGGGCGAGGATGCGCAGGATCGACTGGCGGAGCGTCGTGCCGCGGACGATCGAGTCGTCGACGCAGACGAGCGTGTCGCCCTCGCGCACGGTGCCGTACGAGATGTCGTACACGTGCGAGGCCATCTGCATGCGGTTCTTCTCCTGGGAGATGAACGTGCGCAGCTTGACGTCCTTGTGGGCGACCTTCTCGCCGCGGGGCCAGCCGCCGAGCACGAGCTTCTCGATGAGGGCCTCGTCGAGCTTCCCGGCGCGCTGCGCCGCGATCAGCCGCTCGCTGACCTGCGCGCGGCGGCGCTTGCGGAGCTCCTCCATCAGGCCGTACCAGGCGATCTCCGCCGTGTTCGGGATGTAGGAGAAGACCGCGTTGTCGTGGTCGTCGCGGATCTGCGCGAGCACGTCGTCGGCCAGGGCGGCGCCCAGGGCCTTGCGTTCGGCGTAGATCTCGGGGTCGTTGCCGCGGGAGAAGTAGATGCGCTCGAACGAGCAGTGGCGGGTCTCGCCCGGGGCGTGGAAGGATTCGATCGAGTGGCGGCCGTCCGCCTTCATGATCAGCGCGTGGCCGGGCGGGAGCTCGTGGACGTCCTCCTGGCCGACGCCGACGATCGTCATGAGCGCGACGCGTTCGGACGCGACGGCGATGAGGTCCTCGGTGCGCGCGTACCAGCACGGGCGGATGCCGTTGGGGTCGCGGATGACGAAGCTGTCGCCGTTGCCGACGAGGCCGGCGATGGCGTAGCCGCCGTCCCAGTGCTTGGCGGCCCGGCGCAGGACGTTGCCGATGTCCATGTGCTTCGAGATCTCCGCCTGCACGGCGGCGCCTTCGAGGCCCTGGTCCTTGAACGCCTTGAAGAGGCGGTCATGCTCCTCGTCGAGCCAGAAGCCGATCTCCTCGAGGATGGACTGCGTGTCGGTCGAGTAGATGACGTGGGCGCCGCGCTGGGTGAGCGAGGCGTTGAGCTCGCCGGTGTTGGTGAGGTTGAAGTTGCCGGCGACGAGCAGGTTGCGGGTCGGCCAGATGGACTTGCGCGCGTAGGGGTGGCAGGAGACGGAGTCGAAGCTGCCGGAGGTGCCGTAGCGCAGGTGCCCGAGCAGGAGCTCGCCGCCGAAGTCGAAGTGGCGCTTCACGGTCTCGGGGAACTCCGGGACGATGACCGCCTCGCGCATCTTGTCGGAGTAGGCCTTGATCTGGCGGGTGAAGATCTGGGTCAGGCCCTGGGCGCCGATCTCGCGGTCGCGGAAGAGGAAGGCCTCGCCGTTCTCGGCGCCGATCTTGACGCAGCCGATGCCGGCGCCGTCCTGGCCGCGGTTGTGCTGCTTCTCCATCAGCAGGAAGAGCTGGTTGAAGCCGTGCAGCGGCGTGCCGTACTTCTCCTGGTACCATTTCAGGTCCTTGGTCAGCCGGACAAGGGCAATGCCGCATTCGTGCCTTAAGGAGTCGCTCATCGCAGGCCTCGGAGTTTGCCCGTCCGGCGCGCGTCCTGTCCAGCGCTTACTATTAAGAGCGCAGCAGGCGGTCGAGCCGGGCGAGGCTCTCGCCGATCAGGCCCGCCATGTCGGCGTGCTGCCGGAAGGCCGGGTCCCGGTGGTATTCGGCCAGCCCGTCGGCGAGTTCCCTGGCTTTTTCGGGCGCGGTCAGGGGATTGGCCCGCATCGCGGCCAGGAGGTCCTTGACCCGGTCGGGCGCGGCGAGGTGCCGGCGGTGGATGAGCGACTGCTCCTCGCGCCGGTACTGGGCGGCGGAGGCGGCGTTGATGTGCTTGGCGCAGAGCTGGGCGAAGGGCCGGTTCTCCTTGAACGACCCGGGCAGGTAGAAGCGGAGGCGCCCGTCATAGCTCTGCTGGTCGAAGTCCATGGCGCGCACGCGGATGGCGGTGGCGTCGAAGTCCGGAGTGACGGCGATGACGAAGTTGTAGGCGCGCATGTCGCCGAGCAGGCGCACGAGGCAGCGCTCCTCGAACTTGATGAGCTCCTTGGCCAGGCGCACCGGGTGGTGGCCGTCGGCGTGCAGCCATTTCTCGGCGAAGATGTCGCCCGGGATCCCGGTGACGTGCTCCTCGACCAGGGTCTCGCCCCAGGTGAGGTAGAGCATGCGGTTCGGCGAGAGCAGGTGCTCGAGCTCGAGCCCGCACACGCGCGAGGCGTCGCCGACCTTCACGTAGAAGTAGTCGTGGTTCTCGTTGTACGCGTTGACGATGCGGACGCGGAAGGGCTGCGAGTTGCCGAAGGAGCAGAAGTCCACGCGGTCGACGTACACGTGGCTGAAGACCTTCATGCCGCCTTCGCCGCGCAGGAGCGCATACGTCTCGAGCAGGCCCTGGGAGAGCCGGCCCATCTCCTCCGGCGGATAGGCCACGGTCTCCCAGAGGGTGTCCTTCCCGCGTTCGAGCAGCGGCATCGCCGCGGTGAACCGGCGGAGCTGCGCGTACGAGACGGGCAGGGGGACTTCGCGGCCTTCGCGCGAAAGGTAGGCGCGCAGCTCCTCGCCGATCGGATAGGCCGGCTTGCGGTTCGTCCGCTTGAACTCGGCTTCGCTTCCGGCGGCGTCCATCGTCAGTCGAGGTGCGGCCGCGCGCTGGTCTCCTCGACCACGACGCGCAGCGGCGCGCCGGGGTGGCATTCGGCGCGGTAGGCGATGAAGCCGCGGCGGTGCTCGTCGTAGACCGGCCAGAGCAGGGTGCGGTCCGTCTCCGGCACGGCGACATCGCCGAGCTCCTCGCGCGCGAAGAAGGCGAAGCGGCCTTCGTCGATCGTCGCCGGCAGGGCCGTCAGCGGCTTGCGGCAGTCGAAGAGGAACATGAGCCAGTGCGACTGGCCTTCGTAGCCTTTCTCGGAGATCATCCCGAAGAGGTGCAGGTCCTCGGTCGCGACGGTCACGCCGGTCTCCTCGAAGGTCTCGCGCACGGCGCATTCGAACGGCGATTCGCCGACGCCCATCTCGAGCTTGCCGCCGATCGGGCTCCAGCAGCCGAGGTTCGGCGCCTTGGTGCGCTGGATGAGCAGGAGGCGGCCCGCCTCGTCCCGCAGGAAGACGAGGACGCTGATCTTGAAGGGCAGGGCGGCGCCGGCGGTCATGGCCTCACCCTTGCGGGCGGAGTCCGGCGGCACAACCCCGGAGTGCGCTCAGCCGGCCAGGATGGCGTCGATGCGCCGGAGTTCTTCCGCGGCGAACGGCGCCGACGAAGCCGCGGCCACGCACTGCTCGAGCTGGGTGACCTTGCTCGCCCCGATGAGGGCCGAGGTCACGCGGCGGTCCCGCAGGACCCAGGCGAGCGCCATCCCCGCGAGCGGCTGCCCGCGCTCCGCGGCGACCTCCGCGAGCCGGCGGACCTTCGCCATGCGCGCGGCGTCGAGCTGCTCGGGACGCAGGTAGCCGTGCGGCTTGCCGGCGCGCGCGTCGGCGGGGACGCCCCGCAGGTAACGGTCGGTGAGCATGCCTTGCGCGAGCGGCGAGAAGACCGCGCAGCCGAGGCCTTCCTTTTCCACGACGTCGAGGAGCCCGGCTTCCGGCGTCCGTTCGAAGAGGCTGTACTTGGGCTGGTGCAGCACGCACGGCGCGCCGAGCTCGCGCAGGAGCGCGCACGCGCGCACGGTGTCCTCCGGGCCGTAGTTCGAGATCGCGGCGTACAACGCCTTGCCCGAGCGCACCGCCTGGGCGAGCGCGCCCATGGTCTCCTCGAGCGGCGTCCGCGGGTCGCGCCGGTGGCTGTAGAACACGTCCACGTAGGGCAGCCCCATCCGCTTCAGCGACTGGTCGAGCGACGCGAGGAGGTATTTGCGCGAGCCGAAATCACCGTGCGGCCCGGGCCACATGGTGTAACCGGCCTTGGTGGAGATGATGAGCTCGTCGCGATAGGCGCCCAGGTCTTCCCGTAGGATACGACCGAAGGTCTCCTCGGCGCTGCCGGGCGCAGGGCCGTAGTTGTTCGCGAGGTCGAAGTGCGTGACGCCGAGGTCGAAGGCGCGCAGGGCGATCGCCCGCGCGTTGGCGTAGTCGTCGACGCTCCCGAAGTTATGCCAGAGGCCGAGCGAGATCTTCGGCAGGTGCAGGCCGGATTTCCCGCAGCGGGCCTGGAAGGAGGGCTGGGCGTAGCGGGCGGGGTCGGCCGAGTGCATGCTCCCAATCAACGCACGGCCGACCGGCTTGCCAGCGCTTAACAGCCTGCCTGTTGGGCCTGGATGGCGGACTTCTTCGTGAGATCGGAGTTCTCAAGGGGTCCATCGATCAGGGTGCCGACCGAAGCGGCGACCAAGCTCAGGAGCCCGTGGCGGTCGACCAAACGGAGAGCCCGGACGGTCTTGCGGGCGAACTCCTTACCTAAGGTCGCGGTGGCGTGGATATACGTCAGCACGCAGAACAGGATGATGGCCCATAATCGGAGCATCGGGAAGAGGGATGGCGTGGATGAGCCCATGCCCAATATTATGCAGACCCCGTGCCAACGTCCCTAGGGGGTAGTTTTGCCTAAAAATAGGCAAAACCTCCTAGGGTCGTGCCTAATAATCTAAGAATCCCGCCGGCTTTCCTTCGCTCCCTCTTCCGCTTAGGTGAAACCAAGTCCCATGCCTGAGCTCGCCGAAGTCGAATATTTCCGCCGTCGTTGGGACCCCGGCCTGGGTCGCAAGGTCTCCGCCGTCCGTCTCAATCCCAAGGCCCGGATCGGCCGGGGCGTCCCCGCGGCGGCGCTGACCAAGGCGTTGGTCGGAGCGAAGTTCGTCGAGTCCTTCGCCGCGGCGAAGCAGATGGCCTTCCGTTTCTCCGGCGGGACGTGGCTCGGCGTCCATCTCGGCATGACCGGTCGGCTCGAGGCCGGCGACGCGGAGCGCGAGCCGACGCCTTACGACCACTTCAAGCTGCGGATGACGGGCGGCAAGGAGCTCGTCTTCGTCGATCCGCGGCAGTTCGGCCGCGTCCAGTTCTGGCAGGGCGACGGCGTGCCGCCGTGGTGGGCGAAGATCCCGCCCGCGATCCTGTCGCCGGAGTTCACCGTCGGCGTCGTCGAGGTGTTCCTACGCCGGCGCGCGCGCACGGCGATCAAGCCCGTGCTCCTCATGCAGGAACGTTTCCCCGGCATCGGCAACTGGATGGCCGACGAGGTCCTCTGGCGCGCGGGCTTCCATCCGCAGGCCAAGGCCGGAGCGTTCGGACCGAAGTCCGTGCGCAAGCTGCATGCGACCTTGCGCGAGGTCTGCGCCGAAGCGATGGCCGTCATCGGCAAGGATTGGTCCGATCCGCCCGACACCTGGCTCTTCAACCACCGCTGGCGGGACGGCGGACGTTGTCCGCGCTCGAAGCAGCCGCTCGTCCGCGCGGACGTCGGCGGCCGCACCACGTGCTGGTCGCCCGCCCGGCAGGCGCTCGGCGCCGAACGCCGTTGACCTTCCGCGCGGCCGCGCGAACTTGAGGTCATGCGCGTCACCGGCGGCATCGCCCGAGGCATCCCGCTCCGCGTCCCCACGCAGGGGGGCGTGCGCCCCGCCACGGATTACATCCGTGAGGCGGTCTTCAATTCGCTCGCCGCGTTCGTCCCGGGCACGGCGGTGCTCGACCTCTTCGCCGGCACCGGCGCCTACGGACTCGAATCGCTCAGCCGCGGAGCCTTGCGCGCCACGTGCGTCGACCAGCGCATCGGCGCGGAGCTGGCGGCCAACGCCGCCGCGGTCGCGAAATCGATGGGCGTCGCCGAACTGCCTTTCACGAAGATCACCGGCGACGCGACCAAGCCCGGCGTGGCCGCCGGCCGCTTCGACCTCGTGTTCGCCGATCCGCCCTGGGAGCTCTGGCAGACGAAGGGCGCGGAGATCGCCGCGACGGCGGTGAGCTACGCCGAAGAGGGCGCGCACGTGCGCGTGGTCCTCGAGGCGCCCGGCGGCTACGAAGTCCCGGTGCCCGCGGGCTGGAAGCTGCGCAAGGTCATCGGCAAAGGCAAAGGCCAGCCCGCCGCGTCCGTCCTCGTCCGCAAGGCCGCGGAGTGATCAGCCGCCGACCGGCCGGTGTTTCGTCCACGCGCGCAGGTGCGCGAGCAGGAGCGCGCCGCCGACCAGCGCCGCGGCCTCGACGCGCAGGATGCGGTCGCCGAGATGCGCGAACGTGAAGCCCGCCGCGTGCAGCGTGGCCCGCTCCGTCTCCGCGAAGCCGCGCTCCGGCCCGATCGCGAGCACCGCGGCCGTCGCCGGAGCCGAAGGCTCCGGCGTGCCGTTGGCTTCGTACGGATCGAGCGCGACCTTCCACGCGTCGGCCGCGACGAGCGCGACGGCTTCGGCGAGCGAACCGACTCGCGTCACTTCCGGCACGAGCGTCGAGCAGGCTTGTTCGGTTCCCTTGATGACATGCTCGCGCCATTCGTCGTCTTTCCAGAGCGAGCTCGTGAGGTAGCCCGGGTCGCCTTTCGCCGATTCGAAGAAGATGATGCGCGCGGCGCCGAGGCTCGCGAGGTCGTGCAGGACTTTCTTCGCGGTCTGCGGACGCGGGAGGCCGACGAGCACCGTGAGCGGCAGGCGCGCCTGCGCGGCCTTCTCCCAGGCGACGGTGAACATCAGGCGCGGCGCGAGCGCGACGATCGTCGCGATGCCGCGCAGGCCGTTCTCGACGCCGACGTGGAACGCGCCCCCGACGGCGAGCCCGACGGTCTCGCGGAGATGGCGGGCGCGCCCGTCGTCGGCCGGCAAGCCGGTCGTCGCCTCCGCTGGGGTGATCAGCACCAAGTTCACTTCGTCAAAGGTGGACGCGCGGGTCCGAGTGGCGAGAGGGAAGGGTGCTAACGCTTGCGCGCGTGGCCGACCCTTTCATGATGGGGGCATGGACCTTTCGGACTTCCGTAAAGAGTATGCCGCCCACGGGGTCGACCGGCACGAGCTGCTCGAGTCGCCTCTGGCCCAGTTCAAGGCCTGGTTCGACCAGGCCAAGGCGGCCGGCGTGGTGGAGCCGAACGCGATGGTCCTCTCGACCCTGGGGCTCGACGGCTTTCCTTCTTCCCGGACCGTCCTCCTCAAAGCCGCCGACGAGCGGGGCTTCTCCTTCTTTACTAACTATGGGAGTAAGAAGGGGGCCGAGATCGCGGCCAACCCTCGGGTGACCCTGCTTTTCCCTTGGTTCGCCCTGGAGCGTCAGATTCACATAACTGGTTCACTGGTAAAGACATCGGAAGAAGAGTCGGTGGCCTATTTCGCCCGCCGCCCCTATGGCAGCCAGCTGGGCGCCCTCGCCTCGGATCAGAGTGAAATCATCGCCGACCGGAAGGTCCTGGAAACGCGCTTGGCCGAGCTCAAGGCCAAGCATGCCGAAGGCCAGGTCCCGAAGCCCCCGCACTGGGGTGGGTACCGCCTGATTCCGCATCATTTCGAGTTCTGGCAGGGCCGCACAAATCGTCTCCATGATCGCTTCGTTTACACCCTAAAGGGCGACAAATGGGAGATCGTCCGGCTGTCGCCCTGAGGCCTCAGGGTAATTAGAATTACTAATGGCGTGGGCCTTGCTCCTCTTACTCTGGGGCAGGGGGTATGCGTAGGGTTGACCCCCGCCTATGGAATCATTCACCAATGCCTCTTTGCGTCTAAATGCGCTCGCTTTCTCTCATTGGTCTTTTCGCCCCGGCACTCGTTTTCGCTAGCTCCGAGGGCGTGCCGCAGGCCGCGACCGACCTCTTCCATCTCGGCGGGTTCCCGATCTCGAACTCCATCCTGACCACCTGGATCATCGCGCTGCTGATCATCGTCGGCGTCCGTCTCGCGGTGGGCACCCCGAAGCTCGTCCCGGGCAAGGGTCAGGCCGTCGTCGAAGGCATGGCGCAGGGCCTCCGTGACTCCCTCGAGCCGATCGTCGGCAAGAAGATGATCGGCAAGACCTTCCCGCTCCTCTGCGGTTTCTTCGTCTTCATCCTCCTGATGAACTGGAGCGGCCTGCTCCCGGGCGTCGGCACGATCAAGTTCCAGCACGGAGGCCATTGGCTCGACGCCATCCGTCCGGCCAACTCCGACCTCAACACCACGCTCGCGCTCTCGGTGCTCTCGTTCGTCGCCTGGACTTACTTCGTACTGCGTTACGCCGGCTTCAAGGTCCTGATCTTCGACCTCTTCGGCAACAAGGCCGACAAGAAGGAGATCGGCCTGCCCATGTGGCTCCTGCTGAGCTTCATCTTCCTCGGCGTCGGCGGCATCGAAGTCGTCTCCATCGCCTTCCGCCTCATCTCCCTTTCGTTCCGCCTCTACGGCAACGTCTTCGGCGGCGAGAACCTGATCCACTCCCTGGGCGGCATGGCCCCGTACGTCGTCCCCGCCGTGGCGGGCCTCCTCGAGGTCCTCGTCGGCGTCATCCAGGCCTTCGTCTTCACGCTGCTCTCCGCGGTGTACATCGGCCTCATCTGCAACCACGAAGGCGGCCACGACGACGAGCACGCCCATTGACCTTTCGCTTTCGAGGCGCGCGACCTGCCGGGAATCCCCCGGCGGCGCGCCGAGGAAAAACCAAAACACACAACACACATGATCATCGCTGAAATCACCGGTTCCCTCCCCGCCGCCGTCGGCTGCTTCGCCGCCGCCATCGGCGTCGGTCTCGTCGGTGCCAAAGCCGTCGAGTCCGTGGGTCGCAACCCCGATGCTTCCGGTAAGATCCTCGTCCAGTCGATCCTGGGCATGGCTCTCGCCGAAGCCGTCGCGTTCTACGCGATCTTCCTCGCGAAGTAATCGGTCCCGTGGCGCGGCCCCGCGAGGGGCCCGCCACTTCTCTTTCCTCCGCGCTGATCCCAACCTCCCTTTCAAAGTCCTCACCATGACCTTCCTCTCCGCCCTCCTCGCCGCCGACGCCGCCAAGGCCGCGTCGCACGCCGCTCCGGCCGCCCCTGGCGCCGCCTCGTCCGGCCCCCTCGGCGACATCATCAAGCTCTTCGGCGACTTCGGCGTCGACGGCCCGCACCTGCTCATCCAGGTCATCAACTTCTCGATCCTCGCCTTCGTCCTCTACCGCTTCGCCGTGAAGCCGGCCCTCGGCCAGATGGAAGAGCGCAACCGTCTCATCGAGAAAGGCCTCGCCGACGCCCAGGCCGCCACGCAGCGCCTCGCCGAAGCCCAGCAGGCGGCCGACGCCAAGCTGAACGCCGCCTCCGACGAAGCCGCCCGCATCCTCGCCGAAGCCCGCAACGCCGCCAAGGCCGCCGTCGAGGCCGCCCGCGCCGAAGCCCAGGCCGCCCAGACCGAAGTCATCGCCAAGGCCAAGGCCGCCATCGAGGCCGACCGCGTCAAGATGCTCGCCGAAGTCCGCGGCGAAGTCTCGCGCCTCGTCGTCGACACCGCCGCCAAGGTCCTCGCCGAGAACCTCGACGACGCCACGCGCGGCCGCCTCAACGAGGCCGCCGTCAAGCAGCTCGCCCGCTAAGCCCGCCTTCTTCCGATGTCCGCCGCCTCCGTCCGAGCCGAAGCCAAGCGCCTCCTCGCCCTCTCCCTCGAGGGCGGAGCGGTCTCGTCCGACCGCGTGGGCGCCGTGCTCGCCGCGCTCGCGAAGTCCCGCCCGGCCCACGTGCTCCGCCCGCTCCTCCGCGCGTACCTCGCCAACGTCCGCCGCGAGCTGACCCGCGGCGAAGCCCGCATCGAGCACGCCGGCCCCCTCGCCGCGGCCGACGCCGACGCGATCGCCGCGCATTTCTCCAAGGCCCTCGGCCGCCCCGTCCGTCCGGTCGCCCGTCGCAACGACGCGCTCCTCGGCGGTTTCCGCGTGCGCGTCGGCGACGACGTCACCGACCTCTCCGCCTCCCTGCGCCTGGCCACCCTCGCCAAGTCCCTTTCCTGAAATCCTCCCCCAACCTTAACCCGCTTTACTAAACACAATGAGCAACGCGATCGACCAGATCCAGAAAGCCATCGCCGGCCTTGATACCCGCGCCGGCAAGTCCAACGTCGGCACCATCGTCTCCCTCGCGGACGGCGTCGCCTCCATCGACGGCCTCTCGGGCGTCATGATGAACGAGATGATCGAGCTCCCCGGCGGCCTCCAGGGCGTCGCCCTCAACCTCGCCGAAGACACCGTCGGCTGCGTCGTCATGGGCGACATCTCCAGCCTCAAGGAAGGCATGGAAGCCAAGACCACCGGCCGCCTCCTCTCCGTCCCCGTCGGCAAGGGTCTCCTCGGCCGCGTCGTCGACGCCCTCGGCAACCCGCTCGACGGCAAGGGCCCCATCGTCTCCAGCGAGCGCTACCCCGTCGAGAAGATCGCCCCGGGCATCATCCCCCGCAAGTCCGTCGACCAGCCGATGCAGACCGGCATCATGGCCATCGACGCCATGATCCCGATCGGCCGCGGCCAGCGCGAGCTCATCATCGGCGACCGCGCCACCGGCAAGACCACCATCGCGATCGACACCATCATCAACCAGGCGAACGCCAACCGCGTCGGCCTCGCCTCCGGCGACGCCAACTTCCGCCCGGTCTACTCCATCTACGTCGCCGTCGGCACGAAGAACTCCTCCATCGCCCGCACCATCGGCACCCTCGAGAAGGCCGGCGCCATGGAGTTCACCGTCGTCGTCGCCGCCTCGGCCGCCGACAACGCCGCCAACCAGGTCTTCGCGCCCTTCTCCGGCACCGCCATCGGCGAGTGGTTCATGGAGAACGGCCAGGACGCGCTCATCGTCTACGATGACCTCTCCAAGCACGCCGCCGCCTACCGCCAGATCTCGCTCATCCTGAAGCGTCCGTCCGGCCGCGAAGCCTACCCGGGCGACGTGTTCTACCTCCACTCCCGCCTCCTCGAGCGCTCCGCGCGCCTCGCCGGCAAGGGCTCGCTCACCGCGCTGCCGATCATCGAGACGCAGGCCGGCGACGTGTCCGCGTACATCCCGACCAACGTGATCTCGATCACCGACGGCCAGGTGTTCCTCCAGACCGACCTCTTCAACCAGGGCATCCGCCCCGCCGTCTCCGTCGGCCTCTCCGTCTCGCGCGTCGGTTCCGCCGCGCAGATCAAGGCCTTCAAGCAGGTCGCCGGCAAGGTGAAGGGCGAGCTCGCCAACTACCGCGAACTCGCGGCCTTCGCGCAGTTCGGCTCCGACCTCGACGAGAAGACCAAGGCGATCCTCGACAAGGGCGACCGCTTCGTGGAGCTCTTCAAGCAGCCCCCGACCGCCCCGAAGTCCGCCGAGATCCAGTGCGGCATCATCTGGGCGATGCAGAACGGCTTCTTCAACGACATGCCGGTGAAGTCCGTCCAGGCCGCCGCCGCCTCCCTCCAGACGCACCTCGAGACCGCCAAGCCGGCCGTCCTCGCCAAGATCCGCCTCGGCAGCAAGATCGAGAAGGACGGCGAAGCCGAGCTGAAGGCCGCCTGCGAGACCTGGCGCCGCAGCTTCAAGGCCTGAGCCTCGTCGCCTCTCCTCACCTAGCCACCGCCCCGCTCCATGCCCAAAGGACTCCGCGAGATCCGCAACCGGATCAAATCGGTCAAGAGCACCGGCCAGATCACCCGGGCCATGCAGCTCGTGGCTTCGTCGAAGATGAAGCGCGCCCAGGACGCCGCCCGCGCGGGCCGCGCCTACGCCGAACTCCTCGGCGAGATCCTCGACACCGCCCAGGCCAAGGTCGGCGAATTCTCCCACCCGCTCCTCACCAAGCGCGAGGTCAAGGTCCGCGGCATCCTCCTCGTCACGCCCGACAAGGGCATGGCCGGCGCGCTCAACGGCAACCTGATCCGCCTCGCCGCCGAGCAGAAGGACGCCGTCTTCGTGTGCATCGGCCGCAAGGGCGCCCAGGCGCTCGCGCGCTCGGGCCGCAAGGTCCTCGCCGACTTCCCCGTCACCGACCGCGCGTCCTTCAACGAGGTCCGCCCGGCCGCCGAGTATCTCCTCAAGGCCTTCACCGAAGGCACGGTCGACACCGTCGAGGTCCTCTTCGCCCACTTCAAGAACACGATGGTGCAGACCCCGCGCGTCCAGCAGCTCCTGCCGGCCGACAGCCTCGTGCAGCAGGCCCGTGAGTTCCGCGCCAAGCTCGGCCTGCCCGAGCCGAAGTTCGAGGAGGACGAGCGCGACATGCTCTTCGAGCCCTCGCCCGCCGCGATCCTCGACCAGCTGCCGGCCCTCTTCTTCAAGCAGGCCGTCCATCAGGCCGTCCTCGAGTCCAAGGCCTCCGAGTTCAGCGCCCGCATGGTCGCCATGAAGGCCGCCACCGACAACGCCAAGAAGATCGGCGCCGCCCTCTCCCTCGAATACAACAAGGCCCGCCAGGCCGCGATCACCCAGGAGATCCTGGAGCTCACCGCCGGCGCCGCCGCCCAATAATCTCCTCACCCAACTTCTACAAATATCATGAGCACTAAAGGAACGATCACCCAGGTCCTCGGCGCCGTCGTCGACGTCCAATTCCCCGCCGACAAGGTCCCTGAGATCTACAACGCGATCCAGATCGACTATAAGGTCGAAGGCAAGGCCACCAAGCTGATCCTCGAAGTCCAGCAGCACCTCGGCAACGGCCTCGTCCGCGCCGTGGCGATGACGACCACCGAAGGCCTCGTGCGCGGCGGCGAAGCCCTCGACACCGGCGCCCCGATCACCGTGCCCGTCGGCAACGGCGTCCTCGGCCGCATCTTCAACGTCACCGGCGACGCCGTGGACGAACGCGGCGAAGTGGCGCACACCAAGCGCTACCCGATCCACCGCCTGCCCCCGCCCCTCACCGAGCAGTCCACCTCCGCCGAGCTCCTCGGCACCGGCATCAAGGTCATCGACCTGATCTGCCCGTTCGTGAAGGGCGGCAAGGTCGGCGCCTTCGGCGGCGCCGGCGTCGGCAAGACCGTCGTCATCATGGAGCTCATCAACAACATCGCGATGAAGCAGGGCGGCTTCTCCGTCTTCGCCGGCGTCGGCGAGCGCTCCCGCGAAGGCAATGACCTCTACCACGAGATGTCCGAAGCGGGCGTCATCGACCAGAAGGACCTCTCGAAGTCCAAGGTGGCCCTCGTGTACGGCCAGATGAACGAGCCGCCCGGCGCCCGCATGCGCGTCGCCCTCTCGGCCCTCGCGATGGCCGAATTCTTCCGCGACGAGCAGAACCGCGACGTGCTCCTCTTCGTCGACAACGTCTTCCGCTTCTCCCAGGCCGGCTCCGAAGTGTCCGCGCTCCTCGGCCGCTCGCCCTCCGCGGTGGGTTACCAGCCGACCCTCGCCTCCGAGATGGGCAACCTCCAGGAACGCATCACCTCCACCAAGAAGGGCTCCATCACGTCCTTCCAGGCGGTGTACGTCCCGGCGGACGACCTGACCGACCCGGCTCCCGCCAACACCTTCGCGCACCTCGACTCGACCGTCGTGCTCGAGCGCCGCATCGCCGAGCTGGGCATCTACCCGGCCGTCGACCCGCTCGCCTCCACCTCGACCGCGCTCGCGCCCGAAGTCGTCGGCGACCGCCACTTCCGCGTCGCCCGCGGCGTGCAGGGCCTCCTGCAGCGCTACAAGGACCTCCAGGACATCATCGCGATCCTGGGCCTCGACGAACTGTCCCCCGAGGACAAGCTCGTCGTCTTCCGCGCCCGCAAGGTGCAGAAGTTCCTCTCCCAGCCCTTCCACGTCGCCGAGATCTTCACGGGCTCGCCCGGCAAGTACGTCGCCCTCGACGACACGCTGCGCGGCTTCGAGATGATCCTCTCCGGCGAGCTCGACCACGTGAACGAGAACGACTTCTACATGAAGGGCGGCATCGACGAGGTCCTCGCCGCTTCGGGCAAGTCCAAGTAATCCGACCCGATGTCCCTTAAGGTCGAAATCGTCACCCCTGACCGCCGCGCCTTCGAAGGCACGGCGGACAAGGTGACCCTGCCCACCGCGTTGGGCAGCATCGGCATCCTGCCCGGCCACCAGCCCATCACCGCGGTCATCGCCGCCGGCGAGGTCATCCTGACGGTCGACGGCAAGGCCTCGCGCCTCGCCATCGACCAGGGTTTCGTCCGCGTCGTCGCCGACAAGGTCTCGGTCGTCACCGAGGCCGCCATCGACGAGACGAAGATCGACCTGAAGGCCGTCGAGAACGCCGAGGCCCGCGCCCGCGAAGCCGTCGAGGCCGCGCGTAACCAGAAGGACGTGGACCCGGTCGAGGTCGCGAAGATGGAGCAGATCCTCCGCTTCGCCCTGGTGCAGCGTCTCGTCAAGAGCCGCACCTCGCCGGGGATGACGGAGTAACCTGCCGTTTTTCGGCTAAACACCGTCGCAAGCGGAACTTGCCCCACCTTCCGCGGTGGGGCAGAGTTCCCTCGTGATTAAGTCCGCGATCACGGTCTCCCTCGTCGCCCAAGCCAAGGGTGGTCCGTTCGTCTATTGGGACGGGCTCGCTCCCGCCGCGGCCTCCGCCGCGCGGCTGGGTTTCGACGCGCTCGAGATCTTCGCCCCTTCGGCCGCGTCCATCGACCGGCCGGCCCTGCGTACGCTCCTGCAACAGCACGGCCTCGCGGCCGCGGCCTTCGGCACCGGCGGCGGCTGGCTCGTCCACAAGTGGCACCTCACCCACGCCGATCCGGCGATCCGCTCCCAGGCCCGCGAGTTCATCCGCGCGATCATCGACGTCGGCGGCGAGTTCGGCGCCCCGGCGATCATCGGTTCGATGCAGGGCAAGGCCGAGGGCGACGTCTCCCGCGAGCAGGCGCTCGCCTGGCTCGCCGAAGCGCTCTCCGACCTCGGCGCCCACGCCGCCCGCCACGGCGTGCCGTTGCTCTACGAGCCGCTCAACCGCTACGAGACGAACCTCCTCAATCGCCAGCTCGACGCCGCGCAGTTCCTCGAAGCCCGCGGCATCAGGAACGTGAAGCTGCTCTGCGACCTCTTCCACATGAACATCGAGGAGGTCTCGAACGCCGCCACGCTTCGCGCCTGCGGACGCCACGTCGGCCATGTGCACTTCGCCGATAGCAACCGCCAGGCGATCGGCTTCGGGCACACGGACGTCGCCCCGGTCGTCGCCTCCCTCAAGGACATCGGCTATGCCGGCTATCTCTCCGGCGAGATCCTCCCGCTGCCCGACTCCGAAGCCGCCGCCGCCCAGACCATCAAGGCCATCCGCGCCCACTTACCCCGCTAAGACCATGCTCAAGCACCAGCTCATCCACCCGAAGATCTCCGAAGTGCTCGCCCGCGCGGGCCACCATTCGGTGATCCTCATCGCCGACGGCAACTACCCGGTCTGGGGCAAGAAGGGCCCGCACGCCGAGCTGGTCTCGCTCAACCTCTCGCCGGGCATCCCGACCGTCGCCCAGGTCCTCCGCGCGGTGCTCAGCGCCGTCCCCGTCGACGCCGTCAACACGATGGGCATCCCGGCCGACGACTCCTACGCGCAGAAGGGCGAGCCGCCCGTGTGGGCCGAGTTCCGCCAGGAAGTGAAGGCCGCCGGCCTGAAGCTCGAGCTGCAGCCGATCCTGAAGTGGGATTTCTACAAGGCCGTCGAATCCGCCGACCACATCCTCACCATCCAGACCGGCGACCAGGCGCTCTGGGGCAACGTGCTCCTCACCGTCGGCTGCCGCACCGCCTGAACCTTCGCCCCATGAAGACCCGCACCCTCGGCAAGACCGGGATCGAACTCCCGATCCTCAGCTTCGGCGCCTCGTCGCTCGGCCAGGAATTCCGCAGCGTCGCCCTCGACGACGCCCTGAAGTCCGTCCAGGTCGCCCTCGACTGCGGCCTCAACTTCATCGACACGTCGCCCTTCTACGGCCGCGGGATGTCCGAGGTGCTCCTCGGCATCGCCCTCCGCGGCGTCCCGCGAGACAGCTATAAGCTCTGCACGAAGCTCGGCCGTTACGACCTCCAGCACTTCGATTTCAGCGCCAAGCGCGTCGCCGAGAGCATCGACGTCTCCCTGCACCGCCTCGGCACCGACCACCTCGACATCATCCTCTGCCATGACATCGAGTTCGTCCCGATGCAGCAGATCGTCGACGAGACGATCCCGGCCCTCCGCCGGGCCAAGCAGGCCGGCAAGGTGAAGGCCATCGGCTTCAGCGGCTACCCGCAGAAGATCTTCAAGTTCATCTGCGACCAGACCGAGGTCGACTGCGTGCTCAGCTACAACCAGCACACGCTCCAGAACACCCGTTTCTCCGACGAGACCGTGCCCTACCTTAAGGCCAAGGGCGTCGGCGTGATGAACGCCGGCCCCTTCAGCGCCCGCCTGCTCACCAACGCCCCGCTGCCCGCCTGGCTCAAGGAGCCGGAGGAAGTGAAGTCCGCCGCCCGCGCCGCCGCCGCCCATTGCGCCGCCAAGGGCAGCGACATCGCCAAGCTCGCGCTGCAGTTCTCGCTCCAGCATCCCGACATCGCCACGACGGTCTCGGGCAGCGCCAACCCGACGAACATCCGCAACTGGGCCAAGTGGGCCGCCGAGCCGATCGACCCGCAGCTGCTCGCCGAGGTCCAGGCGATCTTCGCCCCGGTGAAGAACCTCGGCCACCTCGAAGGCCTGAAGGAGAACAACTGAGCCGATGAAGGCCATCCGCCTCGACCAGCCGGGTCAGTTCGCGCGCATCGACCTCCCCGAGCCGCCCGCGCCCGCCCCCGGCGAAGCGGTCGTCCGCGTCCACCGCATCGGCATCTGCGGCACGGACTACGGCGGTTACCTCGGCAAGATGCCGTTCTACTCCTACCCGCGCGTCCCGGGCCACGAACTCGGCGTCGAGGTCCTCGCCGTCGGCCCGGGCGTGACCAACGTCAAGCCGGGCGACCGCTGCTCGGTCGAGCCCTACATCAACTGCCAGACCTGCTACAGCTGCCGCCGCGGTTTCACCAACTGCTGCGAGAACCACAAGACGCTCGGCGTGATGTGCGACGGCGGCATGGCCGAGCAGTTCCTGCTGCCGGCCCGTAAGCTGCACATCTCGACGAAGCTCTCCTACGACCAGCTCGCGCTCGTCGAGACGCTCGCCATCGGCTGCCACGCCGTCGACCGCGCCACGCCCAAGTCGGGTGAGACGGTCCTCGTCATCGGCTCCGGCCCCATCGGCCTCTCGGCCGTGGAGTTCGTCAAGGTCTCCGGCGCGAAGTGCGTCGTGATGGACATGAACGCCGACCGCCTGAGGTTCTGCACCGACGTCATGAAGGTCGACGGCGTCATCCTGGCCAAGGGCGACGGCTCCGAGGTCGCCGCGCTCGCGGCCCTGACGGACGGCCAGCTCGCCGACGTGGTCATCGACGCCACGGGCAGCAACAAGTCGATGGTCGGCTGCTTCGCCTACGCGGCCTTCGCCGCCCGCGTCGTCTACGTGGGCATCACGCAGCAGGACCTCGTCTTCCCGCACGCGCCGCACCTGCATCGCCGCGAGCTGACGATCATGGCCAGCCGCAACGCCCATTCGAAGGACTTCGCCCGCATCATCAGGCTGATCGAAGATGGCGTGATCGACACGAAGCCGTGGATCACGCACCACGCGAAGTTCGACGACCTGATCGCGACCTTCCCGACCTGGCTCAAGCCGGAGTCCGGCGTGATCAAGGCGATCGTCGACGTGACCTGAAGCCATGCGCCTCGACGCCCACCAGCACTTCTGGTCGTACGACGCGGCGCAATACCCGTGGATCCCGCCGGGCTCGCCGCTGCACCGCAGCTGGCTGCCCGACGATCTCGCCGCGCTCCAGCGGCCGCTCGGCTTCGACGGCTCCATCGCCGTCCAGGCCCGCCAGGCCGTCGGCGAATCCGACTGGCTCCTCTCCCTCGCGGATAAGCACGCGAACGTGAAGGGCGTCGTCGGCTGGGTCGACCTCCGCTCCTCCCGCGTCGAGGCCGACCTCGCCCGCCTCGCCGCCCACCCGAAGTTCGTCGGCGTCCGTCACGTCGTCCAGGAAGAGCCCGACGTGGACTTCATGCTGGGGAAGGATTTCCAGCGCGGGATCTCGAAGCTCCACGCCTACGGACTCACCTACGACATCCTGATCTACCCGAAGCAGCTCGAGACCGCCATCCGACTCGCGGAGAACTTCCCGCTCCAGCCCTTCGTCCTCGATCACCTCGCCAAGCCCCACATCAAGGACGGCACGATCGAGCCCTGGAAGTCGCAGCTCCGCCGGCTGGCGAAACTCCCGAACGTCCATTGCAAGGTGTCAGGCATGCTCACGGAAGCGGACCACAAGCACTGGCGGGCCGAGCAGTTCCGTCCGTATCTCGACGTGGTCTTCGAGGCCTTCGGGCCGTCCCGCCTGATGTACGGCTCCGACTGGCCGGTCTGTCTCTTCGCCGGCAGCTACGAGCAGGCTTTCCGTCTCGTCGATGACTACGCCCGCGGACTGACCGACGCCGAGCGCGCCGGCCTCTTCGGCGGCAACTGCGCGCGGTTCTACGGGATCGGTTAGCGGGCCATTCCTGCGCCGGCATCCCGTGTCGCCTTGAAGATCCAGTCGCCTGCCGACATATCGATATTGAGGCCGCGCTTGGCGCTGAGCACCGCCGAGGGCAGCGGGCCGGTGCCGCAGCGGAACAGCTTGAGGCGCCCCGTCCCCTCGAACTGGCCGTTCTTCGTGGTCTCGGACTTCGCTGGCTCGATCGCCAGGTACATGTCGAACACGCCCCCGGGGGTCTCGCCCATCAGCACCTCGAAGGCCACTTTTTGCCCCTTCACCGGCCGGATCCAGGGTCCGGCCCGGAGGCGACCGAGCGTGCCGGGGCGACGGTCGATTTTGAATTCATCGGCGCAGGTCTGGCCGAAGTCCTTGTAGCGGTTGTCGCCGCCGACCTCGATGCGCTCATAGCCGTCGTCAAGGGCGACCTTGCGGTCCCAGCGTACGATCAGCCAGTCGTCTCCTGAGCCCACGAAGCGGAACGGCATCGAGCTCGGCGCCTCGATCATGCAGCGGTAATGTACGACCCAGCGAGAGGGTTTGACCTCTTTCTCGACGCCGAAGGCCTTCGGCGCGGCGTCGGCCCCTTGGGAGGGTATCCAGAGCTGCATGCTGACCAGTTGGTCCGGTGCTCGGTAGAATCCGGAGAAGCGTGACGCGTTCCAGCCGCCGTCGACGAAGGACTGCACCACCTTGCGGTAGGACGGGACGGCACCGCCGCCCGACATCGCCGCCGTCGGCTTCCGGTCCTTGGTCTGCTTGATGTCGTAGAAGGTGCCGATCATGCCGTCGAGCGTGGCGGTGCCGCCGCGGGCGCCGAACATCGAGACGAAGTTGCGGCCGCCGCCGGAGCCGATGCCTTTGCCCGACCCGATGCCGCCGCCGGAGCCTCCCCCGAAGCCCTTCGAGGCGCCGCCGCCGACCGCGCCCGCGGAGAGCAGGGGATTGGACAGGCTCGGCAGGCTCGCCACCGCGAGCGTGGCGTTGGCGTTCTTGCTGGTGATGCGGGTGTTCGTCTTGGCCAGGGACTTGATGTTCTTCGGCACCACCTTCGTCTTGAACTCCTTCGCCTTCTGGCCGCCCGCCCCGCCGCCCGCCCCGGTGGCGAAAGCATTCGGTTCTTTCTTGCCGGCCCCGTCGGTCACGGTGGAGACGACCCAGACGATCGCGATCAGCACCAGGATGACGTGGATGACGACCGACAACGCCAGGCCTTCGCCCCCGAGGCGTTGCCAAAGGGTGCGCTTGGGACGGGCCAAAGGCTCCGCCCCGCTTTCCGCGGGCGTGGCGTCCTGGGGTGTGGACATTCCTAGGTTATCGCCCTAACACCGCGGGGAGACAAGTCCCTATGCGCTGAGGACGCACGTAAGGAAGCGTCAGCGCATTCCGGCCATCCTTACGGGGGTGAAGATCCACCCCTTCGCTTCCATGTCCACGTTCGGGATGCGCGAAAAACCGTTTGCGATCTGGGTCGGCAATGCGCCGGAGGAGAATCGCAGCAGCTTCATTCCTTCGCCCTGGCCGTTCGTTCCCCGCGGCTCGATGCAGAGGAACGCGTAGAACCCTCCGCCCGGAGTTTCGCCGAGTACGATGTCGATCGGCACTTCCTGCCCCGCGGTGATTTCGATCCACGGCCCGCAGCGCATCGGCCTTCCGAGCGTCGAGGGGTGCGTCTCGTCGCAATTCTGTCCTTTGAACTGGGGGTAGACGTTATTCTTTACGATCACGTTCTCAAAGCCGGAATCCAGGGCGATGCGTCCGTTGAAGCGCACGACCATCCAGTCATCGCCCGAACCGACGAAGCGGAACTGTCCGGAACGAGGCACCTTGACCACGCCGCGGTAGTGCGCGATCCAGCGCGACGGCTTGACTTTCCCTTCGACGCCGTAGGCCTTGGGGGCTTCGGTGGCAGGGCAGGGAGGGATGAAGATCTGCTGCGCGTAGAGCGTATTCGGAGACTTGTACCTGTCGTTCAGGGCGCTGGCGTTGAAATTATTCTCGACCAGGAATTCTTTGACTTCCTTCCGGTAGGCGGCGATGGCTTTGCCGTTGGCCGGGTCGCGGTACACGTCCACGCCCATCGCGCTCGTCGGCTTGCCCGAGCGATCCTGCTTGATGTCGTAGAGGGTACCGGAGATGCCGACGTCGAGGCCCATGCCGCGGACGCCGAAAACGGAGACGAAGTTGCGCCCGCCGCCGACTCCGGTGCCTTTGCCGGCGCCGATGCCGCCGCCGGAGCCGCCGCCGAAGCCCTTCGAGGCGCCCCCGCCGATCGCGCCGGCGGAGAGCAGGGGATTGGAGAGGCTCGGAAGGCTGGCGATCGCCAGCGAGGCGTTGGCGTTCTTGCTGGTGATACGCGTATTCGTCTTGGCCAGCGACTTGACGTTCTTGGGCACCGTCTTGGTCTTGAACTCCTTGGCCTTAGGGCCGCCCGCGCCGCCGCCGGCGCCGGTAGCGAAGGCGTTCGGGTCCTTCTTGCCGGCGCCGTCGGTCACGGTGGAGACCACCCAGACGATCGCGACCAGCACCAGGATCACGTGGATGACGACCGACATGGCCAAGCCCTCTCCCCCGAGGCGTTGCCACAGGGTACGCTTGGGACGGGCCAAAGGCTCCGCCGATGTTTCCACGGGGGGTGTGTCCTGGGGTTCGGACATAGGGGTATTCCACTACGACTGACGGCGGGATTCAACCCATAATCCTAGCCGTCAACCGCCACCTGCCGGAATCATCATGGCGCCTTGCCCTGCCGCCCGCCCCCCTCATCTTACCGGCATGGATGAACACCAGCGCGCCCTTGAGGAACGCCTCACTTTCTTGCAACGACACGTCGAACAGCAGGACCGCATCATCCTCGAGCTCTCCCGCGAGGTCTCGAAGCTGTCCGACCGGCTCGTCCGGGCCGAAGCGAAGCTGACCCAGTCCGCCGATGCCGGCGACCAGGCTCCGCCCGCCGACGAACGTCCGCCCCACTGGTGAATCCCGGACATGTGCGGCCGTGTCACCCAGTTCTCGCGCTGGGAAGAAATCGTGAAAAGCCTGGGTGCCGCGGCACCCGAGGTGGCGCCGCGCTATAACATCTCGCCCGGCACGCCGCTGCTCAGCGTGCGGCGCGAGCAGGGCGTGCTCCGCACCGAGGCGTTGACGTGGGGCTTCGTGCCCGCTTGGGCGCCGGCCGACGAGACGGCCGGCCATGCCAACGCCCGCGTCGAGGGGATCTTCGACCGCCCGACTTTCCGCGAAGCCGCCCGCCTCCGTCGGTGTGTCGTGCCGCTCGACGGCTATTACGAATGGAAGACGGAGGGGAAGCTGAAGGTGCCGTATTATTTCCGCGCGGCCGACGGCGGTCCGCTCGCGGTCGGCGGCTTGTGGTCGCTGCGTCCCGGCGCCGACGGCACGGCGCGTCGGACGCTCTGCCTCGTGACGGTCGCCCCCAACCGCGAGGCGGGCGAGGTGCACTCGCGCATGCCGGTGGTGCTCGCCGGCCCCGCCCGGCAGGCCTGGCTTTCGGAGCGCGCCTTCACGCCGGACGAGTTCGCGACGCTCGCCGTCACCGCCCCCGACCGGACGCTGTCCCTCCATCGCGTCTCGCCCGACGTCAACCGCGTCGCGGTCGACGCCGAACACCTGGTGCGGCCGCTGGTCGGCGCGATGGATCAGCCGGACTTCCTCGGGGATTTGCTTGGCTAACGGGCTGTTTTTCGGCAGAACAGAGTCATGGCCGAACCCTCGCACCCTCCCAAGACCGTGGAGAAGCCATGGGGGCGGGAGATCTGGTTCGCCGACCAGGCGGCCTACGCCGGCAAGATCCTCGAGGTCAAGAAAGGCCGCCGCCTGAGCCTCCAATACCATGAGCGCAAGACCGAGACCCTCTACCTGATCTCCGGCAAGATGGTCCTGACGCTCCGGCCGATCGCCCCGGGCGAGACGCCTTCGGCCGCGCTCGTCACGCCCGCCGACCAGAGCCAATGGCTTCCCGGCCGGTCCGTCCACATCCCGGCCCGCACCATCCACCGCTTCGAATCCCTCGAAGACAGCGTCTTGCTCGAAGTCTCCACGCCCGACCTGACCGACGTCGTCCGCCTGCAGGACGACTTCGGCCGTCCGGCCCGCGACTGACCCCTTTCCTCCTTCCCTCATGCGCAAAGTATTGGCCTTTGACCTCGGCGGCACGAAGTTCGCCTTCGGCGTCGTCAACGAAGACGGCTCCGTCCTCGGTTCCGGCCGCGTCGAGACGTTCGCCGAAAAAGGCCCGCAGCAGGCCTGCGAGCGCGTCGCGGCAGCCGCCCACAAGCTCCTCGCCGAGCTCCGGCTCAAGCCGGCCGACTTCGTCGCCATCGGCGTCGCCTCCCCGGGTCCGCTCGACATGGCCCGCGGCTGCGTCGACGGTTCGCCGAACCTTCCCGGGTGGACCGGCTTCTCGATCACCGATCACCTGAGCAATTCCTTCGGCGGCCTGCCTGCCCGCATCGACAACGACTGCAACGCCGCCGCTCTGGGCGAATATCGCTTCGGCGCCGGTAAGGGCAAGAAGAACGTCGTCTACGTCACCGTCTCCACCGGCATCGGCGGCGGCGCGGTCATCGACGGCCGCCTGATGCGCGGCGCCAACGGCAACGCGGCCGAGCTCGGCCATATCCCGCTCACCATGGACGGCCCGCGCTGCGGCTGCGGCAACCCGGGCTGCTGGGAGGTCTACGCCTCCGGCACCGCCATCGCGCGCCGCACCCGCGAGGCCCTCGCGGCCGGCCGCCCGTCGAGCATCGTGAAGTTCGCCGGCGGCGTCGAACAGGTCACCACGCACCACCTCTTCCAGGCGATGGCCGGAGGCGACGCGCTGGCCAAGGAGATCTGGGCCGAATCGATCAACTACCTCGGGCGCGGCCTCGGCGCGGTCATCAACACCTTCAATCCCGACGTCATCGTGGTCGGCGGAGGCGTCACCGCGGCCGGCGACGCGCTGTTCGTCCCGATGCGCGAGAGCGCGAACAAGTACGCCTTCCCGCGCCTGTCCGCGGTCTGCGCGATCGTCCCCGCCGGCCTCGGCGGCGAAGTCGGCGTCGTCGGTGCGGCCGCCTGCGCGCTGGAGGACGCGCCAGAGAGGTGATGTTCGCCGGCCTCGCCAGCTCGTTGCTGATCGCGGCGATACCGCCGGGCCTCGGCGCGTATGCCGAGGCCGGCTATGACTTCGGTGGCGAGCTGCCGAAGGCGCTCGCGCCGGCCGCTTCGGTCACGGACTTCGGCGCCTCGCCGAACGACAAGGTCGACGACACCGACGCGTTCGAGAAGGCGCTGCGCAAAGGCGGGGTCATCGCCGTTCCGGAGGGCGAATTCCTCCTTTCCCGCCGGCTCCATGCGCGCAAGCCCGGCACGGTGCTGCTGGGGTCTGGTTCGGCCAAGACCCGCCTGCGTTTCACCCGATCGCTTGAGGATCTCGATCCGACACCGGCCAAGAACGCCGGCGGAATGGCGACGACCCAGTGGTCCTGGATCGGCGGCCTGCTGACTTTCCATGGCGCCAGCAAGAACGGACCCACGCAGGCCGTCTTGCCGGCCAAGCGCGGGGACGTGAGCCTGACCTTGGCCAAGGCCGGCCGTTTCAAGGCCGGCCAGGAGGTCGTCCTCTTCTTGAACGGCGGCGGCGACCGCTTGGTCCGCCACCTCTATGCGGGCGAACCGGGCAAGACCTCCAATCTGAAGCCCCCGCCCCGCGTCGAGCTGGCCGCCCGGATCGCCGCCGTCGACGGGCGCGTCTTGACCTTGAGCGCGCCCTTGCTCGCCGACCTGCCGGAGGAATTCGCGCCGACCATCGCCCTTGCGGGCGCGCGGGACGAATATGGCCTGCGCGGGATAGGCTTCGTGACCGACGCCAAGGCTTACAAGGGCCATTTCAAGGAGGATGGTTGGAATCCGCTGGAGTTTCACGACGTCCATCATGGGTGGATGGAAGACCTTGCTTTCAACGGCGTGGACAGCGGGCCTTTCGTCTCCGGTTCGCATGTCACCCTCCGCCGGATCACGTGCGGAGCCGGCCGGCCGACCGGCCCCGGTGGTTTCATCGGCCACCACGGCGTCAGCTTGAAAGGCCAGGCTCATCGCCTGGAGGAGTTCGAGTTCAAGGTCCGGTTCCATCACGACGTGACCTTCTGCGATTGGTCGAGCGGCAATGTCGTCCGCGCCGGCTCGGGCGTCGACATCACGCTGGATTTTCACAAGCGCGGACCGTTCGCCAACCTCGTCACCAATCTCGTCTCCGCGGACGGCGCCAATTTCTTCACCTGTGGCGGCGGCGAGGGCCTCGGCCGATCCGCCGGGGCGTGGAATATTTTCTGGAACCTGAAAGGACGGAAGGGCATCGACTTTCCGGCGCCGGATTTCTGCCCTGCGGCGACCACTTTCGTCGGCGTCCCGATGCAGGCCCCGCGCGGTTCGCCCATCAAGGTACAGTATTTGAAGGCGGGTGACCCCGCCGATCTGTGGCTGGGGCTGCGCGCCAAGCCGCCCGGCAAGTGATGCGCGTGTCGGTCGTCCTCCCGGCCTTCAACGAAGAGAAGCTGCTTCCGGCCGCCCTGGCGGCGGTGAAGGCGGCGGCGGCGGCGTTCACGGCCCGAGGCTGGGAGTGGGAATGCGTGGTCTGCGACAACAATTCGACCGACGCTACGGCGGCGGTCGCCCGCGCGGCGGGCGCGACGGTGGTCTTCGAGCCGGTCAACCAGATCGGCCGCGCCCGTGACGCGGGGGCGCGTGTCGCCACGGGCGACTGGCTCGTCTTCATCGACGCGGACTCGACGCCTTCCGCGGAACTCTTCGCATCCATCGCGACCCGTATCTCGGAAGGCCGCGCGCTGGGCGGCGGCAGTACGGTCGAACTCGAGCCAGGTACGCCGCGCTACGCCCGCTTCGTCTGCGGGCTGTGGAATCTCTGGAGCCGCCTCGCCGGCTGGGCCGCGGGCTCGTGCGTCTGGGTCGAAGCTTCCGCCTTCCGCGCGGTGGGCGGTTTCGGGACCGAATACTACGCGGGCGAAGAGGTCTTCCTCAGCCGCCGCCTGAAGGCGCTGGCCCGCCGCTCCGGCCGCCGGTTCGTCATCCTCGCCGACCATCCGTTGCGCACGTCTTCGCGCAAACTGAAGCTCTACACGCTCACGGAGGCGGGCCGCTTCTTCTTCCGCATGCTCTTCACCGCGGGCCGCGCGGCGAAGCGGCCGGAGCACTGCGGGATCTGGTACGACGGACGCCGCTGAGGCTCAGAGCCGCTGGCGCTTCCACTTCGGGATCGGGAACACGGTGACCTTGTCCGAGCGCACCTCGACGTCGTCGCGGTGCCGCAGGCGCCTGGCCTCCGCCGCGGTGACGATCTCGTAATGCGGCGCGGCGGTGATGAGGTCGGCGATCTCCCAGCAGTCCTTCGGATTGTTCACCCACTTCTCGGCCGGCAGGCGGCTGAGGTCGTACGGCTTCGAGTAGCTGCGCAGGGTCTTGCGCGGACCCTTGGCGTATTCGTGGAAGTAGGACATCGCGAGTTCGCGCACGCTGCGGTAGACCGGATCGCGCCAGCGTAGGCAGACGTAATTGGTCTTGGAGATCGCGCCCCATTTGCCGTTCACGCGGAAGGGCGCGATGACGTGGTCCATGTCCTGGTGCGCGCTGAAGTCCAGCAGCAGGGGAGGGTGGCCCTGCAGCCAGAGCGCGAACGCCGCCACCATGGCGCCTTCGATGCAATGGGCGCGGCGATGTTTCAGGGTCTGTTCCACCGAGCGGGCCGTGTCGCCCTCCGGCTCGAAGTTCTGCGGGAAGTCCACGAGGAAGTCCTGGATGGCCTGCGGGGTGGTGAGCCGCGCGAGCGTGCGCGCCGCGGACAGGCTGAGGCCTCTCCGCTGGGCGAGTCGGGTGCGGGCGGCGTACGACATGGCCTGAGGTCTAGGCCGCCGTCGCCGACGGCTCAAGGAGCGAGTGCGGAGGTGCTTTCGGATTGGCTAATCCGGTCGCGGCCGTTTGCTCATCGGCGTCCGCCATGCCGATCTTCGACTACACCTGCGCCGACTGTGGCAAGACCAGCGAGCTGCTTGTCCGTAGCTCCCAAGACAAACCGGCCTGCCCCCTCTGCGGCTCGGAAAGGCTGGCGAAACAGCTCCCGATGGTGGCGGTCAAAGGATTGAAGTCCGACCACGTCCACACGAACGGCTGCGGCTGCGGCAAGCCCCGCGGCGGCTGCGGCCACTGAGATGGACCTCGAGCACTTCCGCTGGGGCGCCCTCCAGCTCATCCTGCTGATCATCTCGATCGGGCTCCATGAGTTCGGCCACGCCTGGATGGCGGATATGCGCGGCGACCCGCTCCCGCGCCTCCAGGGCCGCGTGACGCTCAACCCCTTCGCCCACACGGATCCCATCGGCACCATCGCCCTCCCCGCGATCATGATCTTCCTCAGCCCCGGTTTCGGCCTCATCGGCTGGGGGAAGCCGGTCCAGGTCTCCCTGCCCAATCCCCGGACCCGTCGGATGGATGATATCTACATCACCCTCGCCGGCCCCGGGATGAACCTGGTGCTCTGCGGCGTCTTCGCCCTCATCGGCGGGCTGGGCGACTTCGACCCCCGCTCGCAGGCGGTGATCATCGATTTCCTGCAGATGGGTGTCTTCCTCAACGCCAGCCTGGTCGTCTTCAACCTGATCCCCGTCCCGCCGCTCGACGGCTCGCGCGTCGCCGTCCGGCTGGGTCTCTATTCGGAGGAGACGTTCCTGATGCTCGCCCGCTGGGGCTTCCTCATCCTGCTCGTCGCGGTGAACCTGCCGTTCTTCCGGGAGTTCATGCGCGAGGCGGTCGGCCTGGTCGCGACGCCTTGGTTCTGGCTCTGGCATTTCCTCTCCTGAGCCGGCCGGCCACGAGAGGCTTGCCTATTTCCCGCCCGCGGGCGAAAGTCGGCCCATGCAAACCCTCGGCGAACGTCTCCAAGAAGCCCGTCAGCGACTGGGCGTGACCCTCCGCGAGGCCGCGGAGTTCACCAAGATCCGCACCGATTACCTCCAGGCGATGGAAGCCAACCAGTTCGAATCCATCCCGCTCGCCGACGTCTACAAGCGCGGCTTCGTCAAGGTCTACGCGAAGTACCTCCGTCTCGACGACGAGAAGGCCGGCGCCGACTTCAACACGCACCACTCCGCCAAGGCTTCCCGCCGTCCGCTCGAGTCCGGCGCCGACGACGACGCCGCCTTCGAGCCCGAGGCCGGCGGCGCGCCGCTGGCGATCAGCCGCGACACGCTGATCTACGGCATCATCGGCATCGCGGTCGTCGCGATCCTGCTCGCGTTTTTTATCTGAGCTCGCCGTCGCCGGCCCGGCGACCTGAGCCTCCGGCTCCCACGGTCGTCGCCCCGGTCACGCCGGCGGGCCGTCCGCATCAGATCACGCTCCGGTCCGTCAAGGCGGGCGTCCAGTATCAGGTCATCGAACAGAACACGGGGGAGGTCCCTGGACGCGGCGTGCTTTCGCCCCGCGACAAGCCGGTGGTCATCAATGTGAAAGGGCCGAGCGAACTCCGTTCTTCGGCGGTCGAGAGCCTGCGCGTCCAGATCGATGGCATCCCGTTCCCGCTCCCCCCCCATGTGAGCGGGGCGATGATCGTGGGCCTGCCTGACACCTTCACGACCCCGCCCGCGCCTAAGCCGGTACCGGCGGCGAAGGGAGCCAAGGGTCGTTGATGCGGGGAGGTTGACCCTTCGCCGCGGCCGGTCATCTTGGAGGCGCAGTGCCCCCGCGCCTCGAACAACGCGTCCTCGTCCTCAACCGTCTCTGGCAGCCGGTGAACATCGTCGGCGTGCTCCGGGCGATGAGCCTGCTCTTCCGCGGCCGCGCTTCGGCCATCTACTCCGATCCCGCCGCCGGCCACCGCGTCCTCAGCGCCGCGGAGTGGCTGAAGTTCTCGGCGGAGTCGCCGCCGCCCGCGGGCGAGGCCGTGCGTTCGCCCTGCATCGTCGTGCGCGTCCCGCGCGTCCTCCTCCTCGGCGAGTACGACCGCGTCCCGCGCCGCGAGATCCGCTTCTCGCGCCGCAACGTCTACCTCCGCGACGCCAACACCTGCCAGTACTGCGGCCGGACCTTCCGCGACGAGGAGCTCAACCTCGACCACGTCGTCCCGCGCGACGTCGGCGGGAAGACCAACTGGGAGAACATCGTGACGGCCTGCGTGCGCTGCAACTCGCGCAAGGCCAACCGCCTGCCCGAGCAGGCGGGCATGACCCTGCGCCGCGCCCCGGCCAAGCCGAAGTGGCGCCTGGTGGTGGCGTCCTCGCTCTCGGCCGACGAGGTCGAGGCCTGGAAGGAGTTCCTTGAGGTCACGCCCGCGGGCCAGCTTCCCTGGCGGAACTGAGCGGCGAAGCCCTTGGTGCGGGTAACCAGATTCGAACTGGTGTATCCACTTTGGAAGAGTGGTGTCCTACCACTGAACGATACCCGCGTGGCCAAGGACGCCCACTATCCCGAGGGGGTCCGCCGGGGTCAAGCCTCGGCCCTCGGTCCTGGAGCGGGTAACCAGATTCGAACTGGTGTCACCACTATGGGAAAGTGGGGTCCTACCACTGAACGATACCCGCGTCGCCAGGAACGAGTCCCATCGTGCGGGGTCCGTCGGGTCCGTCAAGCCGAGGCCCGGTGGATGACGCTGATGGTGCCGTTGGTCTCGAGGATCACGTCCTTGGCCTGCTCGATGTTGGCCAGGCCTGCCTGCCGCAGGGCCGACATGAGCTCGTGGTGCGTGATCCGTTCCCGGTGCATGACCTTCTCCTGGATGACGCCGTCGCGCACGAGGAACGCGGGGCGGCCGACCAGCGCCCAGTGCACGAGGCGGAAATGGCGCGAGAGCAGGAGCATGGCCCAGTTGATGACGATGAGCGTCCCGGCGAGGAAGAGCCCGCCGCCGAGGCTGTTGTCGCCGCCGTTCATGGCGTTCTGGACGGTGTTGCTGAGGATGAGCAGCAGGATGAAATCGAACGGAGTCATCATCCCGGTCTGCCGCCGGCCGGTGAGCCGGATCAGGATCAGCAGGAAGGCGTAGACGATGACCCCGCGCAGCAGCAGTTCCCACCACGGCAGCACCGGGATGAGCAGGGCGGTGAGGTCGAAGGGCTGGGCGGCGGCCGAGGGCAGGTGGGGCATGTCGTCCAGCGAGGCGGCTCCCCGGCCGGCGGGCGATGCCGTTTGCGCTTCACGGGAAGCCGACTTCCGTCATCCTCCGCCCATGGCCCGCTCCTCCGCTCCCGCCGTCCGTGACGTCCTCATGATGGCGACTCCTTCCAAGAACGCCGACCTGCGTTGGTTCGGCGGCTTCCACGCCTCGGACCCGTTCCCGGCCTTCTCCGTCGGCCGTCGCCGCGTGGGCCTGCTCCCGGGCATGGAGGTCGGCCGCGCGCAGGACGAATCCGCCTTCGACGAAGTCCTCAACCTCACGGCGATCATCGCCGACCTGCGCAAGACCAACCCGAAGGCGGGCGTGGCCGACGCGATCGTCTTCGCCGCCCTCCAGCGCGGCGTGCAGCGCTTCCGCGTGCCGGCGGATTTCCCGGTGGGCCTCTTCCAGCGCCTCCGCGAGCTCGGGCTCGAGCTCCACGCCGTCGGTGCGCAGCAGAACGAACGCGGCGCCCCCGAGCTCTTCCCCGAACGTCAGGTGAAGTCGAAGGCCGAGCTCGCCGGCATCCGCGCGGGCAACGCCGCCGCGGCCGCCGGCTTCCGGGCGGTCGAGCAGATCCTCGCCGAGTCCCGGGCCGACAAGAAGGGCGTGCTGCGGTGGCGCGGCCGCACCCTCACCGCGGAGATCCTCAAGGAGGAGGCGCAGGTCGCCATCCTGCGGAAAGGCGCGCTCTGCGACATCGGGCTGATCATCGCCCCGGGCGACCAGGCCGTCGATTGCCACTGCTCGGGCGCCGGCCCGGTCCGCGCCAACGAGCTCATCGTCTGCGACATCTATCCCCGTCACGTCGCCTCGTGCCAGTACGGGGACATGACCCGCACCTACCTCAAGGGGAAGGCGAACGCGTCCCAGCGCAAGATGGTGCTCGCGGTGCTCGAGGCCCAGCGCCGCGCGATCAAGGCCATCCGCGCGGGCGTGTCCGGCGCCAAGGTCCACACGGTGGTGCAGGCGTATTTCAAGTCGCTCGGCTACGAGACCGGCCTGAAGAAGGGCGTCTACGTCGGTTTCTTCCACGGCACGGGCCACGGCCTCGGCTACGACATCCACGAGGACCCCGCGCTCTCCACGCGCAATCCGCTGCCGCTCGTCGCCGGCCACGCGGTCACCGTCGAGCCGGGGCTTTACTATCCGGGCATCGGCGGCTGCCGCTTCGAGGACTGCGTGGTGGTCACGAAGAAGGGCTGCGAGTTCCTCTCCTCCCATCCCTATAGCTGGGAGATCGCCTGAGCATGGCCAAGGGGCGGGGCAGGGCGGGCACGCACACGTCGTTGACCGACGCCGCCCGTCCCGTGGCCGAAGCCCTCGAGCGCCACGGCCGCGTGTCGCGCGGCGTGATCAGCGCCCGCGTGGGCGCGAAGACGCTTTCGATCAAGGTGATGACGCTCGGCGGCGGCCTGCGCGTGACGGTGGTCTCCAAGGGCTCGCGTCAGGAACTGCACGTCTACGGGCTCACGGCCGAGCGCGCGGGCGAGATCCTGTCGGGGCCTGACTTTGCCGGCTACAAGCTGAACTTCGCCGATGAGTGACGCGCCCGCCGTCCTGGCCGAGGTCTCGGCCTCCGACTGGGCCGACGCGGGTCCCGGTTGGACGCATCTGCCGTATCTCGCGCGCTTCCCCGCCGCGCGCCTGCCGGCCGCCTGGTCGGCCTTCCTCACGGGCCGTCACCACGCGGTGCTCGAGAGCGGCCGCACGGGCACCCTCACGATCGCGGTGCCGGCCGCGCCGCGCGCGACGCTCTTCTTCGCCGACGGCCGCGTGGTGCTCCACGCCGAGGACGGCGCCCACGAGGAGACGACCGAAAAGCCGCTGGCCTACCTGCGACGCTGGTCCCGGGAGGTCCGCGCCCCGCGCCTCCCCGGCTGGCCCGCCTTCCAAGGCGGCCTGCTCGCGCTGCTGGGCTACGAGCTCGCCGCGCAGTTCGAGCCGGTCCGTCCCGCGCCGGCCGATGTCCGCGCGCCGCTCGCCGCTTTCCTCGAAGCCCACGAGGCCTGCGTCTTCGACGCCGCGAAGCAGGAGCTCACCGTCGTCGTGCTCTGTCCCGCGGGCGCGCCGAACGCTGCCCTCCGCGCGGCCCGCGCCCGCGCCCGCGAACTCGCCGCGCGCTGGCACGCCGCGTGCGGCGCGCCCGGCCCCGCGTCGCCGGCGGCGCCCGCCGTCCCCGCCGCGCCCCTCGCCGCGTCGTTCGACGAAGCCGGCTTCGTCCGCGCGGTCGCCCGCTGCCAGGAATACATCGCCGCCGGCGACACCTATCAGGTCAACCTCTCCACGCGGCTCGAGGTCCCGCCGGTCGACGCGCTGGCCGCCTACGAGGCGCTCCGTTCCGCCAATCCTTCGCCGTACATGGGCTTCGTCCGCCTGCCCGGCGTCTCCCTCGCCTGCGGTTCGCCCGAGCTCCTCGTCGAGGTCGCGGGCGGCCGCGTCGCCTCCCGGCCGATCGCCGGCACGCGCCCGCGCGGCGCCGACGAGGCCGCCGACCTCGCCTGGGCCCGCGAGCTCGCCGGCGACACCAAGGAGAAGGCCGAGCACCTGATGCTCGTCGACCTCCTGCGCAACGACGTCGGCCGCGTCTCCCGTCCCGGCACGGTGCGCGTGCCGGAGTTCATGGCGGTCGAACGCTACTCCCACGTGATGCACCTCGTCTCGCAGGTCGAAGGCGACCTCGCCGCGGGCGCCGGCCCGGCCGACGTGGTCCGCGCGCTCTTCCCGGGCGGCACGGTCACGGGCGCGCCGAAGGTGCGCACGATGCAGGTCATCGCCGAACTCGAACCGGTGGCCCGCGGCTACTACACGGGCTCCCTGGGCTGGATCGGCGCCTCGGGCGAACTCTGCCTCAACATCATCATCCGCTCGCTCTGGACCGCGGAAGGCCGCGCGTTCGTCCAGGCGGGCGCGGGCGTCGTCGCCGATTCGGTGCCCGCCCGCGAATACGCCGAGAGCCTGCGCAAGGCCCAGGCGCCGCTCCTCGCCGCCGCCCGCGCGGCCCTCCCATGAGCCAGGTCTGCCGCAACGGCGTCCTCGTCGCGGGCGACGCCACGCCCGGCAGCTTCCCCGTCGGCGCCGCGTTCTTCGAGACGGTCGCGCTGCGCGCCGGCGCGGCGGAGTGCCTCGAGGATCATCTGGCCCGCCTGCGCGCGGGTCTGGACCGCGCCGGTCTCGCGCCCGGACCGCTCGCCGTCGGCGACCTCGCCGCCTGGCGCGACGCGCTCCGGCTCCTCGGCGGACGCGACGGCGTGCTGCGGCTCGTCGTCGGCGCGGGCTTCGAGGAGCTCGGCCTGCGCGCCCTGCTGCCGTCGCCCGAGGTCTTCCGCCTGCGTTCCTTGCGCACCGTGCGCGACGCCGCCGAATGGCTGCCGCGGCCGAAATCCGCGCCGTGGGCCAATTCCCTGGCCGCCTCCGTCGAGCTCCGCGCGCTCGGCGTCGGGGCCGGCGTCGAAGGCGTGCAGTTCGACGCGCGAGGCTTCGTCAGCGAAGGTTCCCGCTCGAGCCTGGCGTGGGTCGAGGCCGGCGTGCTGCACGTCCCGGCCGAAGCCACCGGTCGCCTCCCGGGCACGGCGCTCGGCCAGCTGGTCCGCTGCGCCGGCCGGCCCGTCCGCGCGACCGAGTCGCCGGTCCCCGTCCGCGCCGAGGCGATCCTCATCCTGCGATCGACGTTGCCGGGCGGCGCGGCCGCGGTCTCGCAGTGGGACGACGTCGACGGCCGGCCGCTCTGGTCCGGCGATCCCGCCGCCGCCCGCCCGCTCCTCGCGGCCCTGGCCGCGTGGCGCGCTCAGCGCTGCATCAGCTTGGCGTAGGCCGGCAGCGCCGCGGCGAGCACGAAGAGGGCGAGGAAGGCGACGCTGACGAGCGCCGCGCAGCAGGTCGCGACGAGCAGCTTGGTCATGCGCACGACGTCGTCCGTCTCGCGCAGGTGGGCGCGCGCGGCGTACGCGGTCACGCCGAGGCCGGCGACGAGCAGGCCGAGGAGCGCGCCCGTGAAGTGGTTGAAGAAGACGCCGGTGAGCGCCGGCAGCGCGCCGGGTTCGCCGACGATCCCGCCCACGAGGACGGGCTGCGCGCGGAAGGCGATCGCGCCGGCGGCCGCGGGCAGCCCCGCGGTGAGGAAGACGGCCAGGGCGGAGACGATCCGGAGCTCGCGGGGGTTCATGCGCGCAGTCTCGGCCCGGGTCTCCGCAGGGTCAACGCCGGGATTCTCCCTCGCCAAACCGGGCCGCCTCGCCTATCCCAGCCACACATGGAATCCGTCTGGTATCTCTGGCTGGTCTTCGTGCTCCTCAACGGCAGCGCGGCGGGCATCTCCCTCGTCGCCGGCGTCGTCTCGGCCCTCTCGCACGCCGAACTCGAGGACCTCCGCCGCCGGCAGGCCGCGGCCGCCGTCGCGCTCGAACGCTGCCGCGGCGACCAGGGCAACACCCTCGCGGCCTTCGAGGTCCTGTCCGCCGCGTTCGTCGGCATGAGCGCGCTGCTCGGCGGCGTGCTCGTCGGCGTGCGCTTCCTCCCCCGCATCGGCGAGAGCTGGGGCTTCGCCGTCGGCACCGTCCTGGGCGTCATCGCGGTGTCGTTCTTCATGGCCTGGCTCACGATGATGCTCCCGCGCAAGGTCGGCATCCACTTCCGCGTGGCGCTCGCCCCGCGGGTGGCCGCCTCCCTCCCGCTCGTGCGGGGCGCCGCCAAGATGCTCCGCATGCTCGGCAAGCTGCATGATTCGCTCGCCCCGCCCGAGGAGCCCGGCGTCGACCGCGCCGACGCCGACATCGGCAGCCTCGCGCAGGCCGCCGCCCGCGAAGGCAAGATCACCCAGGCCGAGAGCAACCTCGTCGCCAACGCGGTCCGCCTCGACGACATCCCGGTCTCGCAGGTGCTCACGCCCCGCTCCGTCGTCACGTCGATCGAGGCCGACCTCACGGTCGCCGACGTCCTCCGCCTCTACCCGAACGTGCCCCACGGCCGCATGCCCGTCTGGGAGCAGAACCCGGACCGCATCGTCGGCGTCGTCCGCCGCCGCGACCTGCTCAAGGCCGCCGGCGAGGGCCGCCGCGAGGTCCGCGTGCGCGAGCTCATGGGCAAGGCCCACGTCGTGCCCGAGAACGCGACCTTGTCCGACGCCCTCCATGATCTCGTCCGCGCCCACCAGCATCTCGCCGTCGTGGTCGACGAGTTCGGCGCCTTCGCCGGCGTCGTCACGCTCGAGGACGTCTTCGAGTCGCTCCTCGGCGTCGAGATCTACGAGAAGGACGACCCGCATCCCGACATGCGCGAGCTCGCCCGCCAGCGCGGCCATCGCGTGGGCCGGCGCCCGGGTCCGGAGGCCCCCAAGCCCGGCGCATGAACGCGGCCCTGCTCGCCTACTGGACGCATGACCTCGACCCGGTCGCGTTCCGTTTCCCGGAGAGCTGGGGCCTGCGCGGGGTGCATTGGTACGGGCTGGCCTACGCGGCCGGCTTCATGGTGGCCGCCTGGCTGCTCGGCCGGTGGCGGCGTGCCGGCCTCACGCCGCTGCGCGCTGCCCTCGACGAGTCCGCGCTGATCACCGCGGTGATGGTCGGCGTGATCGCCGGCGGCCGTCTCGGCCACGTTCTGCTCTACGCCCGCGCGGAGTTCGCCGCCGATCCGCTGATGCTCTTCCGGGTCTGGGAGGGCGGCATGGCCAGCCACGGCGGCTTCCTCGGCGTGCTCCTCGCCGGCGTCTGGTTCGCGCGCCGCGTCCGGGCCGATTTCTTCGCGGTCGGCGACCTGCTCTGCGCCCTCGCGCCGGCCGGCCTCCTGTTCGGACGGATCGCCAACTTCATCAACGGCGAGCTCGTCGGCGACCCCTCGTACCTCCCTTGGGCGGTGATCTTCCCGCGCGAAGGCGCCGAGCCGCGGCATCCGTCGCAGCTCTACGAGGCCTTCGCCGAAGGGCTGCTCCCGCTCCTCTGGGTGCTCCGCCGCTATCCGCTGCGCCTGCCGTCCGGTCGTCTCGCCGGCGAATTCCTCCTGCTCTATTCCGTCGGCCGCATCGTCTGCGAGGCCTTCCGTTCGCCCGACGACGGCTACGTCCTCGGTCTCACGGCGGGCCAGTTCTGGACGCTCCCGCTCGCCGCCTTCGGCGCCTGGCTGGTCCTCCGCTCCCGGCGGCGGACTGAATGATGTTGCCCGTGCGGGCCGGGGATGGGAAAACCCCCCTGCGCCATGACGAACGTCCCGCTCCTTGACCTCGGCCCGCAGAACCGCGCCCTCGAAGCGCAGTTCGAAGCCGCCTTCCGCGACGTCCTCCGCTCGAACATGTTCATCATGGGCCCGCGCCTGGAGGCCTTCGAGAAGGACTGCGCCGCGTTCCTCGGCGTGAAGCACGCCCTCGGCGTCTCCTCCGGCACCGACGCGCTCCTGCTCGCGCTCATGGCGCTCGGCCTCGGCGAGGGCGACGAGGTCCTCATCCCGTCCTTCACCTTCTTCGCCACCGCCGGTTCCGTCGCCCGCCTCGGCGCCACGCCGGTCTGGGTCGACGTCGATCCGCACCACTTCAACCTCGACCTCGCCGACGCCGCCCGGAAGGTCGGTCCGCGCACGCGCGCGGTCATGCCGGTGCACCTCTTCGGCCAGTCCGGCGACCTCGACGCCCTGCAGGCCTTCGCCGCCGCGCACCGGCTCCGCGTGGTCGAGGACGCCGCCCAGTCGATGGGCGCGCGCTGGAAAGGCCGCGCGACGATGTCGGTCGGCGACTTCGGCGCGACGAGCTTCTTCCCGTCCAAGAACCTCGGCGGCATGGGCGATTCCGGCCTGGTCACGACCCAGGACGACGCGCTCGCCGAACGCGCCCGCATCCTCCGCGTCCACGGCATGCAGCCGAAGTATCATCACCGCGAGGTGGGCGCCAACTTCCGCATGGACCCGCTCCAGGCGGCGCTGCTGCACCTCAAGCTCCCGCACCTGCCGTCGTACAACTGCGCGCGCGCGGGCAACGCCATCTTCTACCAGACGGCCCTGAAGGGCGCCCGCGGGATCGCCGAGAACCGCCCCGGCGCCGACAAGGCCGCGAAGATCCTCCTGCCGGTCGACTTTTCCGGCCAGGGCATCTGGAACCAGTTCACGCTCCGCGTGCCCGGCGGCCGCCGCGACGCGCTCAAGGCCTTCCTCACCGCGCGCAAGATCGGCTGCGAGATATACTACCCGATACCGCTCCACCGCCAGCAGTGCTTCGTCGACCACAGGTACCGCGGCCACGACCGCGTGCCCGTCTCCGAGCAGCTCGCCGCCGAAGTCCTCAGCATCCCGATCTTCCCCGAGCTCACCGCCGAACAGCGCCAGTGGGTCGCCGACTCGCTCGCCGATTTCGCGGCGGGGAAGAGCGAGTAAAAGGTTTTAGCGGTTAGCGGTTGGCGGTAAGCGGTTGGGAACGTAACAAAAGCCTCAGGCGACGGGTGCCGAGTTCCGAGGTAGGGGCGCGACGGTGTCGCGACCTTTTTGAGAATAGCCGGACGCGTCACCGACGCGTCCCTACCTCAAGACACCCCAGCCAATGATCCGGTCTCCGGTTTCCCTTTGATGCGCAACTAGCCGCCAACCGCTAACCGCTAACCGCCAATACCTCGGCGCTTACGCGCTCAGAAGAACCGGATCGTCTTGATCCGCATCTTCTCGTGCTCCTCGTCGGTGCACGGGGCGTCGATCGGCACGGCCGGGGCCTTGTCGTTCGGGACGCCGAGCTTGTTGGCCAGGAGATACTGCTCCACTTCGGCGCCGGAGACGTCGGGCAGCATGACGCCGTCGATCTCGACGCAGGGGGAGAGGCGCTGGCCGGACTTCTCGACCATCTCGGCGTAGTTCGCCGGGTTGTTGATGATGTCCACGTCCACGTAGTTCAGGGCGTACTTCGCCATGATGGCGCGCACGCCGTTGCTCCAGCCGCAGCTGGGTTTGAGGTAACAACGGATGTCCATGTCCCCACTGATGGCGGGGTTCTCCGGGGAATCAAGCCCGGCGGGCCCTTCGGCCGCCGTTTTCTCCGCCGGCCTGGGCCGGTTCGTACCAGTAGCCGATGCCGTGGATCGTCCGCAGGCTGTCCAGCTTGCGCCCGTGGTCCTCGAACGCGTCGCGGATCTTGGCGACGTACTGGTCCAGGGAACGGCTGCGGATGTCGGCGTGCACGCCCCAGACGGCGTGGATGAGGCTGTGGCGGCTGATGATGACGCCGGGGTTGGCGTGCAGGTGGTAGAGGATGCCGAGCTCCTTGCGGCCGAGCTTGTGCTTCTTGCCCCCGGCGAAGACGAGCTCGAGGCGTTCGGGGTGCACTTCCGCCCCGTTGAAGAGGAAGACGTCGGTCCCGAGCGCGGCGTTGACCGTGAGGCGGCTGTCGCCCGCGGTCTCGCTGCGCCGGAGCACCGCGTGGATGCGCGCGATGAGCTCCGCGGGATGGTGCGGCTTGCCGACGAAATCGTCCGCTCCCGCCTCGAGCGCCTGGGCCACGTGCTCGCCGTCGCGCAGGGCGGAGAGGAAGATGACCGCCGGCGAATGCGGCAGCCGCCGGATCTTGTCGAGCACGGCGAGTCCGTCGAGGTCCGGCAGGTTCGGGTCGAGCAGGACGAGGTGGACGTAGGATTCGCCGACGAACTTGAGCGCGGTCGCTCCTTTGTGGAAGACTTGGGTGGAGAGGCCGGCGTTCAGGAGTTGATCGGCGAGCGCGGCGGCGAGGCTACGGTCGTCTTCAATGATGACCACCAACGGCTTCTGCTTGGGACTCATGCAGAATCTTGGGAAACGGGGTAAGACTGAGGGGGTGATGACATATGTAAAAAAGGGCCTGAGGTTGCCAAGCCCCATTCCTCGGCCATGGTCGGAGGCCGATGACCGAAATCGACGAGCCTTCCGCCGCCCGCAAATGGGCGATCCGCGCGTTCCTGATCCTGTTCATCGCCTCCGCGGCCTGGATGGCTTGGTACGGCGTGCAGCAACAGCGCCTGCACGGCGCGAAGAAGGACGGACAGCCGAAGAATCCTTACGAAGACCGGAGCCTTTTCGGTCGCTGAACGGGGGTCCTTCGGGCTCGTTTCTAAAAACTTGACCAGCGGGACTTCGTTCCTACGTTCTTCGCTTCCACCGACCGCCTCCTTCGTCTAGCCCGGTCCAGGACACCTCGTTTTCACTGAGGTAACTGGGGTTCGAATCCCCAAGGGGGCGCCAGGTGGAAGCTTTTCAGATCCGCACTTCCCGAGAGGGGAGGGAGGGTCCGTATTTCCGGGTTGTACACATTGCCCCTTGCCTAAGTTCAAAAATTATTGAAACATCAGGAAGCCCCCGACTGCAGGGCTTAAACCTGATGAAACCCCCTTCAGAAAAGTCCGCCGGCCGGCGTCCGAGCCGCCCTTCTTATGAGCCGCTGCAGCCCCATGAGATCGAGCTCGCGGATTTCTTCGTCCGGATGGCGGGTATCCTCGGCGTCCCGCGCTCGGTCGCCGAGATCTACGCCTTGCTCTATGTTTCGTCGGGACCCCTCGATTTCGACCACATCCAAGGGCGGCTTGGAATTAGCAAAGGCTCTGTCAGCCAAGGACTTAAGTTCCTCCGAGGCCATGAGATGATCCTCTCAGTCAAGGAACCGGGTTCGCGCCGCGAACGCTGGCAGCCCACGCCTTCCCTGGCCGCCTCCCTGGTCACCTTGCTCCGGAGCCAAGTCCTCCCCGCCCTCGAACAAGCCCAACCCGGCCTGCAACGCGTCCTCGCCGACGCCCAATCCCGCGGCGCCCAACCTGAAGTCATCGAGCGCCTCACCCGCCTCAACCGCTGGAACAGCCGAGCCCTTGAACTCGCGCCGCTCCTGCTTCCGCCCCCAGGGGCCTGACCCTTCCTGCCGGCCCGGCCGGTGACAGTCCCTCCTTCCCGTACGTGCAGGCGAAAACCGCCTCCACGTGCGGTAGCCTGCCCGGGTGCGTAAAATAGGTACGAAGGGATAGCGGTAAGCGGTTGGCGGTTAGGCCATGCAACCGAACCCCCGACTCATTTCCCCCGTTCGCATCCTCGGTCATCCGTCATCTGCCCTCTGTCCTCCGCAGTCATCTTCCTAACCGCTAACCGCCAGCCGCTAGCCGCCACCCCCTTCACGCAAATGCGCATCGCCATCACCTCCGGCTATTTCGATCCGTTGCACCGCGGCCACCTCGAGCTGCTCGAGCTCTCCCGCGCCCAAGGCGACGTCCTCTGGGTCATCGTCAACACCGACGCCCAGGCCGCCCTCAAGAAGGGCAAGGCCTTCATCGACCAGGACACTCGCCTCGCCGTGACGACCGCCCTCCGCGTCGTCGACCGCGCGGTGCTTTCCATCGACGTCGACGGCTCGGTCTGCGCCACGCTCGACTGGCTCCTCGGCGAAGCCAAGGCCCGGGGCCATGAGGCCGTCTTCTGCAAGGGCGGCGACCGCCACGCCGGCAACATCCCGGAGATGACCGTGCTCGCCAAGCACGGCGCGAAGCTCGTCGACGGCCTCGGCGCCAAGATCGACAGCAGCTCCCGCATCATCGCCGGCGCGAAAAAGCCTTCCGCCTGAGCGATTCCCCTCTTACCTAGCAACCACATGAAGAAACGCGCGCTCATCACCGGCATCACGGGCCAGGACGGCTCCTACCTCGCCGAGTTCCTCCTCAGCAAGGGCTACGAGGTCCACGGCGTCATCCGCCGCTCCTCTTCCTTCAATACGGGCCGTATCGAGCACCTCTACATGGAGGACCTCGTGCGCGACATCCACACGAAGAAGATCCAGCTGCACTACGGCGACCTCGGCGACGCCACGGGCCTCATCCGCCTCATCGGGGACGTCCAGCCCGACGAGATCTACAACCTCGGCGCGATGTCCCACGTGAAGGTGTCCTTCGACATCCCGGAATACACCGCCGACACCGACGGCGTCGGCACGCTCCGCCTCCTCGAGGCGATCCGCATCCTGAAGATGGAGAAGAAGGTCCGCGTCTACCAGGCCTCGACCTCCGAGCTCTACGGCAAGGTCGTCGAGGTGCCCCAGTCCGAGACGACTCCCTTCTACCCGCGCAGCCCCTACGGCGTCGCCAAGATCTACGCCTACTGGATCACCCGCAACTACCGCGAGGCGTACGGCATGTTCGCCTCCAACGGCATCCTCTTCAACCACGAGTCCGAACGCCGCGGCGAGACCTTCGTCACGCGCAAGATCTCCCTCGCCGTCGCCAACATCGTCCACGGCCGCCAGGACTGCCTCTTCCTCGGCAACCTCTCCGCCCAGCGCGACTGGGGCTACGCTCCGGACTTCGTGCAGTGCATGTGGCTGATCCTGCAGCACCGGCAGCCCGACGACTTCGTCATCGCGACGGGCAAGATGTACGCCGTCCGCGAATTCTGCACCCACGCCTTCCGCCGCGCCGGCATCGAGCTCGAATGGCGCGGCACGGGCGTCGACGAGAAGGGCGTCGACCGCAAGACGGGCAAGACCCTCGTCGCCGTCGACCCGCGCTATTTCCGCCCGACCGAGGTCGAGCAGCTGCTCGGCAACCCGGCCAAGGCCGTCCGCGAGCTCGGCTGGAACCCGCAGCAGACCTCCTTCGAGCAGCTGGTGCAGAAGATGGTCGACCATGACCTGAAGGCCGTCGCCCACGCGAACCGCTGATGGACCGCGCCGCGAAGATCTACGTCGCCGGCCATCGCGGGATGGTGGGCTCCGCCGTCGTCCGCGCCCTGCGCGCCGCCGGCCATACGGCCGTCCTCACGCGCCCGTCCGCCGAGCTCGACCTGCGCGACGGCGCCGCGACCCGCGCCTTCTTCGCCGCGGAGCGGCCGGCCTACGTCGTCATGGCCGCCGCGCGCGTCGGCGGCATCAAGGCCAACTCGGACGAACCTTACGACTTCCTCTATGAAAACCTCGTGATGGCGGCCAACGTCATCGAGGGCGCCCGCCTCGCCGGTGTGCGCAAGCTGCTCTTCCTGGGCTCGAGCTGCATCTACCCGAAGCTGGCCCCGCAGCCGATCCGCGAGGATTCGCTCCTCACCGGCCCGCTCGAGGTCACCAACGAGGCCTACGCGGTCGCCAAGATCGCGGGCATCAAGCTCTGCGACCACGCGCGCGCCCAGCATGGCTGCGATTTCATCAGCGCGATGCCCTGCAACCTCTACGGCACGGGCGACAACTTCTCCCTCGAGAACTCCCACGTGCTCCCGGCGATGATCCGCAAGATGCACGAGGCGAAGCTCCGCGGCGACACGACGCTCAGGCTCTGGGGCACGGGCACGCCGCTCCGCGAGTTCCTGCACGCCGACGACCTCGCCGAGGCCTGCCTGCTGCTCCTCGGCCGTTATTCCGAGCCGGGGCACATCAACGTCGGGTCCGGCGAAGAGCTCAGCATCCGCGCCCTCGCGGGCCTCGTCGCCGAGGCGGTCGGCTTCACCGGCCGGCTGGAGTTCGATCCGTCGATGCCCGACGGCACGCCGCGCAAGCTCATGGACGTGTCGCGCATCCGCGCCCTCGGCTGGAAGCCCCGCATCGGCATGGCCGCCGGCATCCGTGACGCCTACGCATGGTATCTCGCGAACTACGCCGAAGCGCGGAAGTGAGCCGCGGCGCCTTGGTGCAAAAGTGCAAATCGGCCTTCGGCCTGTGCAAAGGTGCAAAAGTATTTCAAGGGGCAGGGGTCGGGGCAGGGGTAGGCATTCGACTACCGTACCCGATACTGAGCGTGCACACCTGGTGGCCAGTGACCTAAGCCCGACGGCTGAGACCCGAGACCAGGAAGATTTTCGTACCCCTACCCCTGTCCCTACCCCTACCCCTGATTTCACCTTTGCACTTTTGCACAGGAGCTCCGCTCCGATTTGCACCTTTGCACTTCCTCTCCTCCTAAGCCTCCGGCCCTCGTTCGTCTGCTGCCTTCCTTGTCCACTGGGCAACTGGTCAACCTGCCAGCCAGTTTGTCCCTCCCTCTGAGCCTCCGAGCCTCTGGTCAACTGAGCCGCTCGTTCGCCTCTCCCCTTGTCCCCGTGCCCACGTGCCCGCTCGTCCCCTGATCTAAAAATGCCCTCCGTCACCCTCTGCATCCCCGCCCGCATCGCCTCCACGCGCCTGCCGCGCAAGGTCCTGCTCGACCTCGGCGGCAAGCCCGTCGTCCGGCACGTCTGGGAACGCGCGAAGCAGGTCCGCCAGGCGGACCGCGTCGTCCTCCTCACGGATTCGGAAGAAGTCGCCGGCGTCGCCCGTGGCTTCGGCGCCGAGGTCCTGATGACCGATCCGGCCTGCCCGTCGGGCACCGCCCGCATGGCCAGCGTCATCGACCGCCTGCCGGGAGATTTCTTCCTCAACGTCCAGGGCGACGAGCCCTTCATCCAGCCTGACCTTCTCGACGGACTGATCACGCGCTGGAAGGAGACGAAATGCCCGTTGGTCACCGCGGTCTCCAAGATCCAAGCGACCGAGCGCCTCCTTGCGACGAGCGTGGTGAAGGTCGTGCGCGCCGAGAACGGCGAGGCGATCTACTTCTCGCGCAGCCCGATCCCGCACCTGCGCGGCGTCGATCCGGCCGAATGGGTCAAGCGGCGCGACTACTGGGTGCACATCGGCGTCTACGGCTACGACCGCGCCACGCTCGCCGGCTACGCCCAGCTCAAGCCGACCGAACTCGAGGCCGTCGAGTCCCTCGAGCAGCTCCGCTTCCTCGCCCACGGCCTGACCTTCCAGACCGTCGTCACCGACTACCATCCCGTCGCCATCGACACGCCGGAGGATCTCGAAGCCGCCCGGAAGATGATGTGACGCGCCGGAAGCGCGGCACATTATCGTCCAAAAGTGCAAAAGTATTTCCAGGGATTGGGGTAGGGGCTGGGGTAGGGGTAGGCCTGCAAAATCAGTATCCGAATCCGAGCGAACAAACCCTGGGGCGAGTAGCCTGACCTGAGATCCTGGTGGATTTATTTCCTGCCCCGACCCCTGTCCCGACCCCTACCCCTACATTCACCTTTGCACTTTTGCACAGGAGCTCCGCTCCGCTTTGCACCTTCGCACTGCCTCTAGCAGCCTAATCCATTCAGTCCTCAACCCAGCCCTCTACGCAGTCCTCTCTCTTCAACGCCCATGTCCACCCCCCTCCATTCCGCCCGCGCCCTCCTGCAGGCCGAAGCCTCCGCGCTCGCCGAACTCGCCACGCGTCTCGACGGCGCGTTCACGCGGACGGTCGACCTGATCGCCGCCCACCCCGGCAAGGTCGTCCTCTGCGGCGTCGGCAAATCCGGCCTCATCGGCCAGAAGGTCGCCGCGACGCTCTGCAGCACGGGCACGCCCGCCATCTTCCTCCATGCGGCCGACGCCGTGCACGGCGACCTCGGCATCCTGCAGGCCGGCGACCCGGTCGTGCTCATCTCCCGTTCGGGCACGACCGCCGAGCTGGTCCGGCTGATCCCCGTCCTGCGCTCGTTCAAGTCGCCCATCATCGCGATCGTCGGCAACACCTCGTCGCCCCTCGCGACCCAGGCCGACGTCGTCCTCGACATCGGCGCCCGCCCGGAAGCCGATCCGCTCGGCCTCGTGCCGACGACGAGCGCGCTCCTCACCCTCGCCCTCGGCGACGCGCTGGCGGCCGCGCTCATGACGAAGCGCGGCTTCGGCCCGTCCGATTTCGCGCGCTTCCATCCCGCCGGCCAGCTCGGCCGTAACCTGACCCTCACCGTCGGCGAGGCGCTCCAGCCGCTCGAGCGCTGCGCCGTGGCGAAGCCGGGCGACGCCCTCCGCGACACGGTCATCGCGATGACCCGTCACCCGCACGGCGCCGCCTGCGTGCTCGCGGCCGACGGCACGCTCGCGGGTCTCATCACCGACGGCGACCTCCGGCGCGCGCTCGGCCGCGGGGTCGACATCAACACGGCCCGCGCCGCCGACATCATGACGGCGAACCCCATCCGCGCCCATGCGCCGATGTCCCTCGCCGAAGCCGCGCGCATCATGGAAGACCGCCCCTCCCAGATCTCCGTCCTGCCCGTGACCGACGCCGCCACCCAGCGCTGCCTCGGCCTCATCCGCATCCACGACATCTATCAGGCGGGGATCGTGTGAGCATTCGGTGCAAAAGTGCCAATCGGCCTGCGGCCTGTGCAAAGGTGCAAAAGTGGGATGCGTTCTCGGGTGGCAAATGGCATCGCCGGGTGGCCGGTGGCGGGATGGCTTTCACTCAAAGGGAGACCGGAAACCGGAAAGTTTGCTTCGTCCATTTTCTTGGTGGTGACAGGTGACGGCCACCGGGACCTCGGCCATTCGGGTGTCAGCCGTTCGGCCTTCGGCAGCCGGCTCCGGGTTCCTGCGGCCGATGGCCGAAATGCCGTCGCCTGAATCGCCGAATCCCGTGCCCGTCACCCGTCACCTGAAGTTGGTCCCACCTTCGCACTTTTGCACGGGAGCTCCGCTCCGATTTGCACCTTTGCACTGCCTCTAGCCTCCAGCCCTCAGGTCCACGGATCCTCCATTTTAGTTCATGCCCTCTCACTCCTCCCAATCTTCCTTCACCGCCCGTGAACGCGTCGTGACGCTCCTCGCGGGCCTCATCCTGGTCGTCGCGCCGTGGGGTTGGGCCGGCGTCGTGCTCTGGACGGTCGCCGCGGCGCTCGGGTTCGCCGTCGCCGCGCTGCTCGCCGTCTGCGCCGAAGCCCGCGCGCAGCGCGTGGTGATGGCCGTCGGCTTCGTCGGGCTGCTGGCCGGCGCGGGAGCCGCCGCCGCCGGCGGCCATGAGCCGTTCACGTACCGCTGGCTCGACCATGTCTGCTTCCCGGCGGCCTTGCTCGCCGGTTCGTCCCTCGCCTGGTTCCACCTTTCGCGCGACCTCGTCTCGCGTCCCGCCGCCGAAGCGCGGGCCGAGCTCTTCCGCTCGGTCCCCTTCTGGGCGGGCGTCGCGCTCTTCGCCTACTTCGCCGTGCAGGACTGGAACGCCTGGGGCGTCGCCGTCGACCGCGAGGCCTTCTGGGCGGCGCAAGGCCTGCCCGGCATCGACGCCGGCAAGTTCGACGTGCGTACGCAGGAATACGTGCGCTGGCTGCCCTCCGGCCTCGGGGCGCCGTTCTCCTCCGACGAGACTTCCCATCCGCCGATGAACGCCTGGCGTCAGATGCTGACGCTCGCCACGCCGTGGGCGCTCTTCCTCGCGCTGCGCCATGGCCTCCGCCGTCGCCGCGGCTACCTGATCCTCGGCTGGTCCACGGTGCTCGCCGCCCTCGCGGTCGGCGCCTTCGGGGTGCTCAACCAGAAGTCGTCCGGCACGGTGCTCGGCTTCCCGGTGCCCTATAACACGCAGTCCTTCGGCACGTTCATGAACCGCAACCATGCGGGCGTGTACCTCTATCTCCATGCCGGGATCGCCTTGGCGCTCGCCTTCTGGCACATCCGCCGCGCCGGCGACAACGTCCTCCGCGGCGGTCCGCACCTCGCCGCCGCGTTCCTCGCCTTCGCCCTCGCGCTCCTCGCGGGCCTGACCGGCAGCACGGCCGCCGCCGCCTGCGCGCTGCTGCTCCTCGTCCTCGCGCCCCTCGCGGCCTATTGGTTCGGCTTCCCGGGTTCGAGCGGTTCGCGACGTCGGATCATGCTGGTCACGGGCGGGGCGCTCGCGTTGTCCGCGGCTTCCGTCCTGCTCGTGGCCGACCTCCAGCCGATCGTGAACCGCTTCAAGGCGAAGGCCGCCAACTATCAGTCGACCGGCGTCGACGACCGCGCGCCGCTCCGGCGCGCGACCTGGGCGCTCGCGACCGAAGGCGGGTGGACCGGCCGCGTCTGGGTCGGATACGGCGCGGGCTCCTACCGCTGGGTCTCGCCGCCCTACCAGGCGCTGCAGCCGGAGATGCGTCGCGACGGCAAGCTGCACTTCCGCGCGCTCCACGCGCACAACGACTGGCTCGAGATGCTCGCGGAGTGGGGCGTCGTCGGCCTGCTCCCGGTCCTCGCCGGCCTCCTCTGGCTCGCCCGCAAGCTGGTCCGCGCCTTCCGGCCCGGCCATCCGGAGACCTACCCGCTCGCGCTCGGGCTCATCCTCCTCGGCCTGCACGCCTCGATCGACCTGCTCTTCTGGTTCACGCCGCTGATGTTCACGGCGGGCTTCGCGCTCGCGGCGATGACGACCTTCACCGAACAGTCTTCCTTCGAGACGGACCGGACCCGCACCTGACCTTGCGCCAGCTCATCCAGCATCTGGGTTCGGGCCGCACCGAACTCCTCGCCGTGCCGGCGCCCGGCCCGCGGCGGGGCCGGCTGCTCGTGCGCGCCCGGCGTTCGCTGGTCTCGCTCGGCACGGAGCGGATGCTGGTCGAGTTCGGCCGGGGCGGCTGGCTGAGCAAGGCCCGCCAGCAGCCGGAGAAATTCCGCGCCGTCCTCGCCAAGGTCCGCGCCGAAGGGCTTCTCCCGACGCTCGCCGCGGTCCGCAGCAAGCTGGCGCAGCCCATCCCGCTCGGCTACTGTCACGTGGGCGAAGTCCTCGACGCCGGCCAGGTCCCCGGTTTCGCCGTCGGCGATCGGGTGGTCTCCAATTCTCCGCACGCGGAAGTGGTTTCGGCGGATCCGGCCTTCGCCGCGCGCGTGCCTGCGGCGGTCTCCTCCGAACACGCCGCCTTCACGCCGCTCGCGGCCGTCGCGCTGCAGGGACTCCGCCTCGTCGACGCCCGCCCGGGCGACACGGTGGTCGTCATGGGCCTCGGCCTGATCGGCCAGCTCGCCGTCCGCCTGCTCCGCGCCCGCGGCGTCGACGTCGTCGGCGTCGACCCCGACGCCTCCAAGCAGGCGATGGCCGCCCGGGCCGGCGCCCGCATCCCCGACGGCGCGTCGCCGCTCCCCGCGCTCGTCGCCGCCGGCGCCGCGGGCGTGCTCGTCACGGCCAGCACTTCCTCCGACGAACCGGTCAACCAGGCCGCCCGCCTCTGCCGCCGCCGCGGGCGCGTCGTCCTGGTCGGCGTGACGGGCCTCACGCTCAACCGCGCCGACTTCTACGCGAACGAGGTGTCGTTCCAGATCTCGCGTTCCTATGGTTCCGCCGACCCGGCCGATCCTTCTTCCGCCCGCGCCAATTTCGAGGAAGTCCTCGCGCTCATGGCGTCCGGCGCGCTCGACGTCGCCCCGCTGCTCACCTCCGCGCACGCTTTCGGCGAAGCGCCGCGGATCTACGACGACCTCCGCCGTCCCGGCGCCTATGGCCTGCTGATCGAGTATGCCGTCCCGGACGAGTCTCGCCTCCGCACCATGCCGGGCACGGATTGGGACAGCCGCGCGGCCGGCGGCATCGGGATCGTCGGGTGCGGCAACTTCGCCGCCCGCGTCCTCGTGCCGGCGCTCCGTCGCCAAGGCGCGTCGCCGGCCGCCTTCGTCTCCGCTCACGGCCTTTCCGCGAAGCTGCTCGCCGGCGACGCCGCGACCGCGACCACCGACGTGGACGCGGTGCTCGCCGACCGGCAGGTCTCCACGATCTTCGTCGCCACGCGCCACGGGGAACATGGCGAACTCGCCCGCGCCGCGCTCCACGCCGGCAAGGCCGTCTGGGTCGAGAAGCCGCTCGCGCTGACCGAAGCCGACCTCGACGCCACGCTGGCCGTCGCCCGCAGCACCACTTCCGTCCTCGCCGTCGGCTTCAACCGCCGCTTCGCCCCGCTCGCCGTCCGGCTCCGCGACGCGCTCGCCGCCAAGTCCGGCCCTCGTCGCTTCACGGTCGACGTCAACGCGGGCCGATTGCCCGCCGACCACTGGTCGCTCGATCCGCGGCAGGGCGGGGGACGCATCGTCGGCGAAGCCTGCCACTTCGTGGATCTCCTCCGCTTCCTCTCCGGCGGCGCGATCGTCGCGGCGCGCTGTCTGTCGCGCGATGCGGACGGCCAGGACGGCGGCTGCTTCGAACTGAGCTTCGCCAACGGCGACGTCGCCGCGCTCAACTACCGCACCGACCTTCCGGCGCACCGGCCCAAGGAACGCGTCGCCGTCACCGGCGAAGGCTGGTCCGCCGAGATCGACAACTGGCGCTCGCTCCGCGCGACGAACCTGCCCGGCGCCGCCGCGCTCCCCGCCTGGCTCGGCGGCCCCGCCCGGGGCAAAGGCCACGGCCAGGCCCTCGCCGCTTTCCTCGCCGGCTCCGCCGCGCCCCTCGCCGAGATCGCAGAAGTCTCGCGCTGGAGCATCCGGATGCAGGGAATGAAGGCGTGACCTGAAGTGCAAAAGTGCAAATCGGCCTTCGGCCTGTGCAAAGGTGCAAAAGTATTTCAAGGGGTAGGGGTCGGGGCAGGGGTAGGGGTAGGCATTCAACTGCCGTACCCGAATCTGAGCGTGCATACCTAGTGACCAGTGACCTAAGCCCGACGGCTGAGACCCGAGACCAGAAAGATTTTCCTACCCTACCCCTGTCCCTGCCCCTAATTTCACCTTTGCACTTTTGCACAGGAGCTCCGCTCCGCTTTGCACCTTTGCACTGACTCTACCTTGCCCCCGTGCCAGCCTGCCCCCTGAACTAAAATGTCTTCCCTCTGCGTCCTCGGCCTCGGCTACATCGGCCTTCCGACCGCGTCCATCTTCGCGACGAAGGGACGCCGCGTGCTCGGCGTCGACGTCTCCGCGTCGGTCGTCGACACGATCAACGGCGGCCGCATCCACATCCGGGAGCCGGATCTCGACGTGCTCGTGCGCGCCGCGGTGCAGTCCGGCAACCTGAAGGCGGCGACGCAGCCCGCCCCGGCGGACGTCTTCATCCTCGCGGTCCCGACGCCGTTCCTCGCTTCGGCCGACGGCGCCCGCGTGCCGGACCTCTCGTTCGTCGAGGCCGCCGCCCGGTCGATCGCCCCGCACGTCGCCGCCGGCAACCTGATCATCCTCGAATCCACTTCGCCGGTCGGCACGACCGAGAAGGTGAAAGGCTGGCTCGAAGCCGAGCTCGCGAAGCTCGGCCGCCGGGTCGACGGCCTGCTCTACGCGCACTGCCCGGAGCGCATCCTGCCCGGCCAGATGCTCAAGGAGCTCGTCTCCAACGACCGCCTCTGCGGCGGGCTCACGCCGGCCGCGGCCGAGCAGGCCCGCGACCTCTACGCGACCTTCTGCACCGCGCAGATCTTCCTGACCGACGCCCGTACGGCCGAACTCGCCAAGCTGACCGAGAACGCCTTCCGTGACGTCAACATCGCGTTCGCCAACGAGCTCTCGCTGATCTGCGCCAAGCTCGGCGTCGACGTCTGGGAGCTCATCCGCCTGGCGAACCGCCATCCGCGCGTGAAGATCCTCCAGCCCGGCCCGGGCGTCGGCGGACATTGCATCGCGGTCGACCCGTGGTTCATCGTCGACGCCGCCCCGGCCGAAGCGCGCCTCCTGCGCACGGCCCGCGAGGTCAACGACTCCAAGCCGCACCATGTCGTCGCCCAGGTCCGCGCCGCCGCGGGCCAGGCCGCCGTGGTCGCCTGCCTCGGGCTCGCCTTCAAGGCGAACGTCGACGACCTACGCGAATCTCCCGCCGTCGAGATCGCCGCGCACCTCGCGGACGCCGGCTTGCAGGTCCTCGCGGTCGAACCGCACGTGACCGCGTTGCCGAAAGCGCTGCAGGGCAGGGCGGAACTCGTCCCGCTGTCCGACGCGCTCGCCCGCGCCAGCGTCGTCGTCCTGCTCGTCGACCACCGCGCCTTCGCCGGCCTCACCCTTGCGCAGCTCAAGGGGAAGAAGCTGATCGATACGCGGGGTGCGATTCGGAATTGAACTGCAAAAGTGCAAACCGGCCTGCGGCCTGTGCAAAGGTGCAAAAGTGAAGACGGAGTATCGAGTATGGAGTATCGAGTATCGGGGGAGTGCCTGCCTTGGGTAGGGACGTGATTGCCATCACGTCCGTTCGCCACGCGCCAATGCAGTCTGATAAAGCGAGCTAAGACCCGACTACTTATCGGTTTCGGTTCCGAACGGATGCGATGGCAATCGCCTCCCTGCCTCAAATCCCACTTTGCACAGGAGCTCCGCTCCGATTTGCACTTTTGCACTGCCTTTAGTCCCGCCCTCCTGTCCTCGGGCCCTCCGGACCGCTCGTTCGGCTTCATCCATTCAGTCCTCAATTCAGCCCTCGATTCAGTCATCGACTCAGTCCTCTAGGTTTCCGTGCTCCTCCCTCTCCTCATCCACCTCGGTCCGCGCTGGCTCCTCCGGCGCGCGCGCTGGGCGTGCGAGCGTAAGCTCGGGGTCTGGGAACGGCGCTCCCCGATGCGTCCTTGGAAGGAATTCGCGGTCGGCTTCGACGCGGCCGCATGGCGCCGCGACGCGCCCCGTCTCCCGCTCGCGCTGCTCGACCGGACGCAGCTCGCCCCGCAGCTCGAGGCCTGGTCGGTCGAAACCGGCGCGACGCCGGTCGCCGAGGCGGACGCCTTCGCCCGCGGCTACGCCCGGGTCTTCTCGCATCAGCTCGTCGAGGTCGGCCGGCCGGACCGCTGGACGCGCAACGTCCTCACGGGCCGTTCCCTCGATCCCCGTCGCCATTGGTCCCGGATTCCCGATGCCGGGGCCGACGACATCAAGGGCGTCTGGGAGCTCTCCCGCTTCCCCTGGGCCTACGCCCTCGTCCGCGCCTGGCTGCGCGACGGCGCCGACCGTCACGTCGAGCTTTTCTGGTCCACGTTGGAGGACTGGATGGCGCGTAATCCGCCGAACCGCGGGCCGAATTGGATGTGCGGTCAGGAGGCGTCGCTTCGCCTGATCGCCGTCACGTTCGCGCTGCAGGCTTTCCGGGATCATCCGGCCACGACCGACGAACGGCTGTCGCTCGCCGCCCGGTTCGCCGCCGCCACCGCCGGCCGCATCGGTGATCACCTCGCTTACGCGCTGTCGCAGAAGAACAACCACGGTATCGCGGAGCTGATCGGACTCCAGACCGCGGCCCGGTTCTGGCCAAGTCTCTGCGGCTTCCCGCATGGGGAGGAGGACGTCTGGCAAGACCTGCTCCCGCAGCAGTGCGCCGAGCTCATCGGTCCGGACGGCGGCTTCAGCCAGCATTCGACGAACTATCATCGCCTGCTCCTGCAGCTGCTGACCTGGTCCGAACTCGTCGAACGCTCCGGAGGCGCCACGTTGCCCGAAGCGGTGCGCGCGCCGGCGGTCGCCGCGACGGATTTCCTGGCGACGCTCATGGAAGCGGACGGCACGGTCCCGCGCTATGGCGCCGACGACGGCGCGAACCTCTTCCCGCTCAGCGGCGGCTACGAAGATTTCCGGCCCGCCGTCGGCGCGGCCCTCGCGGTCTTCAAGGGCGAGCGACTGCCGGCCGGACCTTGGGACGAGACGGCGCTGCTGCTCCTCGGCCCGACGGCGCCCAGCGCCGCCCCGGCGGTCCGCGGCCCGGCCGATTGTCCGGACGCGGGCGTCTTCACCCTGCGCCATCCGCGGGGCGCGCTCTTCTTCCGCGCGCCCACCGTCTTCCGCACGCGCCCCTCGCACGCCGACCAGCTCCACGTCTCCTTGCGCTGGGATGGCGAATGGATCGCCGAGGACCCGGGCACGTATTCCTACAACGCCCCGGGCGAGTGGGAGGGCTTCGCCGGCTCCCGCTTCCACAACGTCGTGACCGTCGGCGACCACGACTGCATGGGACGGTTCGGACGTTTCCTCTGGCTGCCTTGGACCACCTGCCGGCTCAGCCGCCTGGACGACGGTCTTGCCGCCGAGCACCGCGGCTTCGCCGGCTTCACGTCGCGCCGTCGTCTCGTGGAAGTGCCGAACGGCTTCGTCATCATCGACCGCATCCGCGGCCTCCTCGGCCAGCGCGGCGAATTCGTCCTCCGCTGGCATGGCCGCTCCCGCGCCGGCCTCGCGCAGCTCACCGTGGCGTGTTCCGCGCCCTCGGCCGAAGAGTATGTCACCGCGCAGCCCGCCGGCGGGGAAGGGTGGCACTCGGCCTATTATGGTTCGAAGGAACCCGCCTGGTGCCGGCGGATCACCGCGACCGGCCGCGACGTCACCTTCGTCACCGCCGTCGGCTGCGCCCTCCGTCTCGAAGCCGACAGTTTCTTCGTCGACGGCGAGGAGTATGCGTTGGAGTAGAGGCGTAAAAGCCGCCGCACAGTGCAAACGTGCAAATCGGCCTACGGCCTGTGCAAAGGTGCAAATGTGAAGACAGTCTCGGCACTCAGGTATCTGGTACGGGTTGTCAGGTCTAGGTGCGGGCGCCGGGTAAAATCAGTTCCCGAACCTGCACCCGAACCCAAACACACCAGGCTCCCGACGGCCGAGACCCGGGACCTGAAAAGTTTTCTAGCCCCAGCCCTAGCTCTGGCCCTAGCCCTAAAAACACCTTTGCACTTTTGCACAGGAGCTCCGCTCCGATTTGCACCTTTGCACTGTCTTTAGTCCAGCCCCCTTGTCCCCGTGCCCACGTGTCCCCTTGTCCCCTGACCTAAAAATGCCCTCCCTCGCCCTCATCGTCGGTACGCGCCCCGAGTGCATCAAGCTCGCGCCGGTGATCGCCGAGCTGCGTCGCGCGGGCCAGGTGCGGCCGCTCCTCGTCTCGACCGGGCAGCATCGTGAGCTCCTCGATCAGGCGCTGGGTTCGTTCGGCCTGAAGCCCGACGTCGACCTCGGCCTGATGACGCCCGGCCAGTCGCTCCCGGAACTTTCCTCGCGCGTGCTCACCGGCGTCTCCGCCTGGCTCGCCGCCGCCAAGCCGGACGCCGTCCTCGTCCAAGGCGACACCACCACCGTGCTCGGAGCGGCCACGGCTTCCTTCTACGCGGGCATCCCCGTCGGACACGTCGAAGCCGGCCTGCGTACGGGCGACCTTCGCTCGCCGTTCCCGGAGGAGATGAACCGCCGCGTGACCTCCACGCTCGCCCGCTGGCACTTCTGTCCGACCGAAGCGGCCAAGGCCAATCTCCTGCGCGAAGGCGTCGCGGCCGCCGACTGCCACGTCACCGGCAACACCGTCATCGACGCCTTGCTCGCCACGCGCGGACGCATCGCCGGCCTCGAGGCCGCCGCCGTCGGCGCCCGGCTCGGGCTCACGCCCGCCTTCGTCGGCGCATACCTCGCCGCCCCGCGGTCGCGCTGGGCGCTCGTCACCGGCCATCGTCGCGAATCCTTCGGCGCCGGCTTCGAAGGCATCTGCCGCGGCCTCCGCCGGCTCGTCGACGCGCATCCCGACCTCGGCGTCGTCTATCCCGTCCATCTCAACCCGCAGGTCCAGGAGCCCGTGCGCCGCCTCCTCGGCGATCACCCGCGCATCGCGCTCGCCATGCCGGCGGCCTACGAGGACTTCGTCTGGCTGATGGACCGCTGCGCCTTCGTGCTCACCGACTCCGGCGGCGTGCAGGAGGAAGCCCCTTCGCTGGGCAAGCCCGTGCTCGTCCTGCGCGAGAACACCGAACGTCCGGAAGGCCTCGCCGCCGGCACCAGCGAGCTCGTCGGCACCGACCCCGCCCGCCTCGCCGCCGCCGCGCACCGCCTGCTCACCGACCCCGCCGAATACGCCCGCCGCGCCCAGCTCCGCAATCCCTTCGGCGACGGCGCCGCCGCGGCCAGGATCGCCCGGGTGATGGAAGCAGCGCTGCAGTGAAGAGAGGCCCGGAGGCCCAGAGGCTCGGTTGATCAGAGAGAGGCAATGAGCGTATGGAATGTCGGGGTAGGGACGTGATTGCCATCACGTCCGTTCGCCAACCGACCTTGAAGTCTGATTGATTTAGCTAAGACCCGACGACTTGGCGGTTTCGGCTTCGAACGGATGCGATAGCAATCGCCTCCCTACCTAAAATCCCACCTTTGCACAGGAGCTCCGCTCCGATTTGCACCTTTGCACTGCCTCTTCAAGGACTCCCCTTGCCCCCCTGCCCACGTGCCAGCCCGCCCCCTCAATTAGGTGAACCTCCTCTACTTCCATCAGCATTTCGCGACCCCTCGGGGCGCGGCCGGCACGCGCTCGTATGAGTTCGCGCGGGCGCTGATCGCGCGCGGACACCGGGTGACGGTCGTCTGCGGCGCGCAGGCGCACGGCGGCCTGGAGCTGCCGTTTGACGCCGACCGTGGCTGGCATCGCGGCGACGTGGACGGCATCGACGTCATCTCCTTGCCGCTCCCTTACGCCAACCGCGACGGCCTCGTGCGCCGGGGCTGGACGTTCGTCCGTTTCGCCCTCCGTTCCGTCGGGCTCGCCTTGCGGCTCGACTACGACCTCGTGTTCGCGACCTCGACGCCGATCACCGCGGTCATCCCCGGGCTGGCGGCCAAATGGTTCCGCGGCAAGCCGTTCGTCTTCGAGGTGCGCGACCTCTGGCCCGAGCTCCCGCGGGCGCTCGGCCTCCGCAATCCCTTCGTCCTGGGCGGCATGTCGCTCCTCGAGTTCCTCGGCTACCGTTCGGCCGACGCATGCATCGGCCTTTCGCCGGGCATCGTCGACGGCATCCGCGCCCGGGCGGACGCCCGCCTGCCGGTCGCGATGATCCCGAACGGGTGCGACCTCGAGGTCTTCCATCCCGCCAAGCGCGCCCGGCTCACGCTCCCGGGCATCGGTCCGGATGATTTCGTCGCGGGCTTCACCGGCGCCCATGGCGTCGCCAACGGACTCGACGCCTTGCTCGACGTCGCCGCCGAGCTCAGGCGCCGGGGCGACACCCGCGTGAAGCTCGCGTTCATCGGCGACGGCAAGGAGAAGGAGCGCCTCGCCGCCGCCGCGGCCGCGCGCGGCCTGACGAACTGCCTCTTCTATCCGCCCGTCCCGAAGGCGGAGCTCGGCGCGATCACCGCCTCCCTCGGCTGCGGGCTCATGGTGCTGAAGGACGTCCCGGCTTTCTACCGCGGCACCTCGCCCAACAAGTTCTTCGACTACCTCGCCGCCGGCCTTCCGGTGGTGAACAATTATCCCGGCTGGCTCGCCGGCCTCATCGAGGAGCACCGCTGCGGGATCGTCGTCCCGCCTGGCGACCCGGTCGCCTTCGCCGACGCGTTGCAGCGTCTGGCCGCCGATCCGGCCGCCCGGAGCGCGATGGGCGCCGCCGCCCGCGCCCTCGGCGAGAAGGAGTTCGCCCGGCCCCTGCTCGCCGATCGTTTCGTCGCCACGCTCACCGCCCACGCCCACTGACCCACATGCTCACCCGCGAACTAGCCCTCGCCCTCGTCCTGCGCCGCCTCGCCGCCTTGGGACGTGAACTCGGCAAGCCGGCCTTGGAGCAGGCCGACCCCTCCACCCGGCTCTTCGGGGAGCACGCCGCCCTCGACAGCATCGGGCTCGTCACGCTCATCGCCGACCTCGAGGAAGACATCCGCGTCGCCACCGGCAAGACCGTCACCCTGGCGGACGAGAAAGCCATGAGCCGGCTCACTTCGCCCTTCCGCCGCGTCGATCTGCTGGCGGAGCATGTGGCGGAGATCGCATCAAGATAACATGTGCAAAAGTGCAAACCGGCCTATGGCCTGTGCAAAGGTGCAAAAGTATTTCAAGGGGTAGGGGTCGGGGCAGGGGTAGGGGTAGGCCTGCAAAATCAGTATCCGAATCCGAGCGAACAAACCCAGGGGCGAGTAGCCTGACCTGAGATCCGGGTGGATTTATTTCCTGCCCCTACCCCTGTCCCTACCCCTACCCCTAAATTCACCTTTGCACTTTTGCACAGGAGCTCCGCTCCGATTTGCACCATTTACCCTGCGTCTCTGGGTCTCCGAGCCTCTGGTCAACTAAGCCTCTTGTTTCGTATCTCCCCTTGTCCCCGTGCCCACGTGCCAGCTTGTCCCCTGAACTAAAAATGCCTACCGCCCTCATTACCGGTTCCTCGCAAGGCCTTGGCCGCGCATTGACCGAGCGCCTGCTCGCGGAAGGCTGGGCCGTGCACGGCTTCGCCCGCGGCCCGCAGGACCTGACGCATGCCCGCTTCGTCGCGCATGCCGTCGACGTCACCGACGAATCGGCCGTCCGCATGGCGGTCGCGTCCATCGCCGCCGCCGGCCGCCTCGACCTGCTCGTCAACAACGCGGGCGCCGCTTCGCTGAACGCCCTGCTCCTCACGCCGGGAGCCGTCGCCGAGCAGCTTATGCGCGTGAACTACCTCGGCGCGTTCCATTGCCTGCAGGCCGTGGGCAAGGTCATGGTCCGCCAGCGGGCAGGCCGCATCGTCAATCTCACCACCGTCGCCGTGCCGCTCTCGCTCGAAGGCGAAGCCGCCTATGTCGCCAGCAAGGCCGCGGTCGAAGCGCTCACCCAGGTCGCCGCCAAGGAACTGGCCGCCGCCGGCGTCATCGTCACGGCCGCCGGTCTCGGACCCGTCGACACGAAGCTCACGCGCGCCGTCCCGAAGGCCGCCCTCGCCAAGATCAACGCCGCCATCGGCCGCCCGGAAGGCACGACGATGGAACAAGCCGTCGATTTCCTGCTCGCGCACCTGCGCTCGGCTGAGACCGGCAAGGTGGAATATCTCGGACAGGTTCTCTGAAGTGCAAAAGTGCAACCCGCCTTCGGCTTGTGCAAAGGTGCAAATGTAAGGTGTTGGCGGTTAGCGGTTGGCGGTTGGGAGCGTAATAAAAGCCTCAGGTGTCAGGTGCCGGCCACCGGGGTATCAGCCCTTCGGGTGTCGGCCGTTCAGACTTGGGCAGCCGGCTCCGGGTTCCCGCGGTTGTGACGGGTAGGGACGTGATTGCCATCACGTCCGTTCGCTGAACGACATCGGTGCGTAATCAACTTGGCTAAGAGCCGATTACTTTTCGGCCTCGGTTTGAAACGAATGCGATGGCAATCGCCTCCCTGCCTAAAATCCCACCTTTGCACTTTTGCACAGGAGCTTCGCTCCGCTTCGCACCTTTGCACTGCCTTTAGTCAGCCCCTCCGGTCCTCGTGTCCTCGGGCCCTCTGTGTCTGCATCGCCTCCATGCAGCCCTCCATTCAGTCCCCCCGCTGAGCATGCCTCTCCTCGCTCGTTTCCCCGCCTATGCCGCCAAGCCCGCCTTGGCCGGCGCGTGGGGAGTCGTGACCTACGGAGAGCTCACGGCCTTGATCGAACGGGTCCGTCGTGAGCTCGCCCAGCTCAGGCTGGATCGCCCGACCGCCTTCGGTCTCATCGGCGAGCACGGGCCCGCCGCCACGGCCTGGTTGCTGGCGCTCGCCGAAGCCGGCCATTTCGTCGCCCCGCTCTCGGGCAATCCGGCCGAGCATCCCGCCAAGCTCGCCCTCATCCAGGCGCAGTGGGTCGTCGTGGCCGAAGGCAAGGAGTGGAAGACCTTGCCGCGGGTCGACGAACCTTCCGCCCATCCGCTCTTCGGGCAGCTCGCGGAACAACGGACCGCCGGGCTCATCCTTTTTTCGAGCGGCACGAGCGGGACGCCTAAGGCGATGGTCCAGGATTTCGGCAAGCTCCTGGGGTCCTATCAGTCTCGTCGGGAAAGCGATCTGGCGATGCTCGCGCTCCTGGGCTTCGACCACATCGGCGGACTGAACACCTTGCTGAACACTTTGGCGGCGGGGGCCCTGCTGGCGGTCCCGCCGTCACGCGCCCCGGCCGACGTCGCGGCCACCATCGTCCGACATAAGGTCGCCATCCTGCCCGCGTCGCCGACTTTCCTGAATCTCCTGCTGACGGCCGGACTGACCGACGAGCTTTCCTCCCTGCGCGTCATCACGTACGGGGCCGAGCCCATGCCGGAAAGCCTGCTCGCCCGCCTCAAGGCGGCCTTCCCGCGGGTGCGTTTCATCCAGACCTTCGGTACGAGCGAGACCGGGATCACCCGGACCGAGAGCCCGGAGCCCGGTTCGACTTTCCTGCGCTTCGAAGACCCGGACCTGGAATGGAAGGTCGTCGACGACGAGCTCTGGCTGCGCAGCCGCACGCAGGTCGCCGGCTACCTGAACGCCGGCAATGAGCGCTTCACCGCCGACGGCTGGTTCCGGACCGGCGACAAGGTCGAGCAGGGGCCCAACGGCACCTTGCGCGTCCTCGGACGCATGGGCGAGATGATCAACGTCGGCGGCGAGAAGCTCATGCCCGCCGAAGTCGAATCCGTCGTGCTCGGCGTTCCCGGCGTGGCCGACTGCCGGGTGCGGGGCGAACCCCACCCCCTGACCGGTCAGAGCGTCGTCGTGGACGTCGTCACCGCGCACGCCGATCATGAAGCCTTGCGCGCCGCCATCCGGTCGGCCTGCCGCGCGCGTCTCGCCCGCCACAAGATCCCGACCCGCGTCACCTTCGTCGCCTCCGTCAGCGGCGAGAGGCTGAAGAAGACGCGTTGAAGATAGGTGCAAAAGTGCAAATGTAAGGTGTTGGCGGTTAGCGGTTGGCGGTTGGGAGCGTAATAAAAGCCTCAGGTGACGGGTGCCGGCCACCGGGGTATCAGCCCTTCGGGCGTCGGCCGTTCAGACTTGGGCAGCCGGCTCCGGGTTCCCGCGGTTGTAACGGGTAGGGACGTGATTGCCATCACGTCCGTTCGCTGAACGACATCAGTGCGTAATCAACTTGGCTAAGAGCCGATTACTTTTCGGCCTCGGTTTGAAACGGATGCGATGGCAATCGCCTCCCTACCTA
>VHCL01000002.1 GCA_016871725.1 Verrucomicrobiota bacterium
CGTGAGCATCGGGCGCGGCCAGAGCCTGGCCTTCAAGGCCGTCGGCGGGCAGTGGTTCCGCGAGGGCGAGCTCGATAACAACGGTCTCCGCTACGCCGCCGACGCGTGGAGCGCCGACCTGCCGGCCGAGTGGGTCCGGCCCGGCCTGCGTCTGCGCTTCCGCAAGGGCGGCGAGGAAGGCGAGCTTTCCGCGCCGGACGTCGGCGCGCCGACGCAGCTGCTGCTGCACACGATCGACCTCGGTTTCCTGACGCCGCCGCGGGATGCGTTCCGTTTCGCCAAGGACCCCGAGGCGCACCGCGAATATTTCCAGACCGTCCCGGCCAGCCGGCTCATCGTCAGCCAATACGCGCCGCTCCACCTCAAGGAAGTCATGCTGCCCACGGGCGTGCTGCTCACCGAGGTCGATCCGAGCAAAGGCGGCTGGCATGAAGGCGCGATGCGCCAGCACATCGGCAAGGAACTCATCTCGCACGGCATCGACAACGCCAACTACGGGCTCCACAGCACCGCGGGCTCCGGCGAGAAGGGCCATCCTTATGCGGTCGCCCAGCTCGCGGCCCACAACAGCCGCGGCGTCTACTCGAACGGCGTGCAGGTCCACGGCGGCTCGGGCGGCAACGGCATGGTGACGCTCGATGATTCGCTCGGCAACGAGTTCAGCCACGAGGTCGGCCATAACTACGGGCTCGGCCATTACGTCGACGGGTTCAAGGGGTCCGTCCACCGCCCCGCCGACCAGATCAACTCCACCTGGGGTTGGGACGCCGACAAGCGCCGCTTCCTGCCGAACTTCTCGCCCCTGCGGACCGGCAAGGACGCCGTGCTCGAGGGCCAGACCCAGCCGCCGTTCGACGGACGCAGCTATGGCTACGACGCCATGGCCGGCGGCGCGCCGTTCTCCTCCTTCAACCGTTTCACCCTCTATACGCCGAACACCGCGGCGATCATCCAGAAGTTCCTGGAGTCGAAGGCGGTCTTCGACCCGCTCTCTCCCACCGGCTTCAGCAAGTGGAACGAGGCCGCCGCGAAGATGGAGCCGTATGCGCACCGGCTCGCGACGGGCCGGGCGGTCAGCGCCCCGATCAAGGACCTGAGCGAGGCGAGCCTCGCGAAGCTGCTCTCCGAATACGAGCGCGTCGAGGTCGCGATGGGCGACGGCAACTGGACGAAGGAGATCCCGCTGCCGGCGGCTTCCGCCGCGAACAAGGGCCGGGTCTTCTCCGTCGCGCACGGCGCGGGTTATTCGTCGGTGCTCCGTGTGAACGGGGCCGAGGTCACGGTCTCCCGTGGTTTCAAGCAGGCCTACGTCTCCGATGGCCGGCAGTGGCAGGAAGCGACCGGCGCCGAAGGCGGCGAGGCGCGCAAGCCGCAGGTCTTCGGCGCCGCGGTCGTCACGCTGGTCGGCTATTATGATCCGGCCGCGAGCTTGCCCGGCTACGCCTATCCCGCCCTCCACGGGGCGCTTGGCTTCTGTTATGCGGAGGAGAGCTCCCAGCTTAAGCCCGGCGACTGCCAGCTGGTCGTGGAGACCAAGGCCGGCCTCCTGCGCTTCCGACTGGCGGACCGTCGCATCGACGCCAAGCACCTCAACAAGTTCCACGTCAACGTGCCCGCCGCCACCCAGCCGACCCGGTTCGCCGTCATGGTCGGCGGCAAGGTCGTCGCCCAGCGGACCATCGAGCCCACGAAGGAGAAGCTGGCCGTGACCGTCCACGGCTACGTCCCGCCCGCCAAATAAACCTAGCTCCAGCCCTGGCCCTAGCCCTGCCGCTGTTCACGCCTTCCAGCATCCCGGCAGGTGTTCGTCGTAGACGCCGACGGCCTGCAGGTAGGCTTGGATGATCGTCGGGCCGACGAACTTCATGCCGCGTCGCCTGAGCTCCTTGGAAATCTGCTCGGCGAGCGGCGTGGTCGGCTGCGGCCGGCGCGAGCGACGCACCACGGGTTCGTCGTCGACGTGCGCCCAGAGCCATCGCGCGAAGCTGCCGTGTTCCTCCTGGAGCGCGCGGAAGGCGCGGGCGTTGAGGGCGACGGATTCGAGTTTGCCGCGGTGACGTACCAGACCGGCGTCCTGCATCAGGGCGTCGATTTTCTTCGCGTCGAAACGCGCGACCTTGCCCACGTCGAAGCCGGCGAAGGCCCGGCGATAATGCGGACGTTTCTTGAGCACGGTGAGCCACGAGAGGCCGGCCTGGGCGCCTTCGAGGATGAGCTGCTCGAAGAGGCGGCGGTCGTCGCGCACGGGCACGCCCCATTCCTCGTCGTGGTAAGCGACGTAGAGCGGATCGTCCCCGCACCAGAAGCAGCGTGCCTTCGGCTTGGCCACGTCAGCCTTTGATCGAGAGGCCGCGCAACCACGCGATCCAGCCGGCGGGCAGGCCGCGGGCGAGGGCGCCGCGCACGATCTTCTCGTGGTAGAGGCGCGAGGGCAGGTGGGGGCCGGTCGGGTCGACGACCTTATAGGCCTGGCAGTCGAGCGGGCAGTCTTCCAGGCCGGCTTCGAGCACGGTCAGCTTGATGCGCTTGTAGGCCGTGCCTTCCGCCTCATCCATACGCTTCCAATCATCCGGGGTCATCTCGTAGACCGCGCCCCAGACGCCCGGGGTGTCCTGGTCCTCGAGGATGTCGGCCGAGCCGCCGCCCCAGGTGGAGCTGGGGTGCGTGAAGGCCAGGCGGTGCTTGGGCAGGAAGGCCTTGCCGCGGTAACTGGAGCCGGGGCAACGCCGCTCCATCTGGGTCGAATCCAGATTGGAGGCGTAGGCGAAGTAGAACCGGCTCATGGGAAGGGCATCGGACTTTGCCCATCCCGGCGCGGGATGCAAACGGATTGGGACCGCTGTGAATATGACGTTCTCCGCGCGGGAGTTACGTCGCGTGCCCGCCGCTCAGAAGCGGCGCGTCAGGCTGAGGTAGGCCGAACGCGGCTGGGCCGGGAAGCCGAAGGCCGCCGGCGGGGCGTCCTCGCCGAAAAGGTTCTCGATGCGCAGGGAGATCTCGGTGCGGTCGGAAAGGACGCGACGGATACAAAGGCGCACGAACGTCGCGTCCGGGAGTTCGGTCCGGGCGTAGGCGTTCCAGTCGAAGTCCTCGCGTCCGCGCAGATGGGCCGCGGAGACGCCGAAGGTCCAGTCGTCGTCCGGCATGACCTCCGCGCCGAGGGAAAGCGTCAGCGTCGGCCGACGGAGCAGTTTGTCGCCGGTGAGTCCGGTGCCGAGGAAGTAGTCCGAGGACAGGATCTGGCTGTCGAGCCAGGTGGCCGCGCCGAAGAGGCGGAGGCCTTTGGACGGACGCGTCTCGACGCCGGCCTCCAGGCCTTGGGTGCGGGCCTCGGCGATGTTGTAGGTCTGGTAGCTGAGCGGGTTGTAATCGATCAGGTCGCTCAGCTCGTTGCGGAAGGCCACCAGCGTCCAGGACAAGGCGCCGGGAACGCTGTCCTCGTGGCGCAGGCCGACTTCGAAGCCCGTATTGCTCTCGGGACGGAGCGGCAGGCCGAGGTGCGTGCCGTAGGCGAGGTCATTGGCCGCCGGGGCGCGGTAAGCCGTGCCGACTTTGGCGTGGGCCAGCAGCTCCTTCGTGAGGCGTCGGCTGTAGGTGACGTCGCCCGTGGTCTTGCCGGCGAAGTCCGTGAAGCGGTCGGTGCGGAGCGCGGCGCGGATCCGGTCCTTGGCCGTGGCCTGCCATTCGGCACGGGTCCAGACGCCGAGGCTTTCCTGGGTCCCCGCCCAGGTGAGACTGCTCGCGGCGACGTCGAATTGGTCGAAGGTGGTGCGCTCGTAGCTGAGTCCGAGTCCCAGGCTCAGGTCGGACCGGACGCGTCGGTCGACCGTCGCGGTGAGTTCGTCGCGATCCAGTAAGTAACGGTTCGCATAAGGCACGGTGAGGCTCTCGATCGAAGAACCTGCGCGGGACCAGAAGACCGCGGCTTCGGTGTCCGCGTCTTGGAAGCGAAGGCCCGGAGAGAGCAGCCAGCCGCCGTCGCGCTGCCAGTCGGTGACGTTGGGCGGGCCGCCGAGCTGCTGGCCGGGCAGGCCGGCCTGGCCGTGGTCGGCCGAACCGACGATGTCGAAGACCAGGTTCGTCGTAAGGCGTTGTTCGTGCTTCAGGAAAGCGCTCACGGCCTCGCGGTCGGCGTTGGGTCGGAAGCCGTCGTCGTGCGTCGCGGTCAGCGAAAGCGCCGTGCCCTGCGTGGCGGCCTTACCTTCGGCTGCGTTGTTCGTGAGCAAGGCGTAGTTCAGCGTGCCGCGACCGAAGGAGCCGCCTTCAGCCACAAGCGTGGAGCCGGTGCGTGCCGTGAGCGGGGACTGCTGGCGCAGGTCGATGACGCCGCCGAGCGCGTTGGCGCCGTAGAGGGTGGAGGAGGGGCCGCGCAGCACTTCGACGGAGGCCAGGCCGAAGATGCGGTAGCGGCCGATCTCGTAAGAATTCGAGAAACCCTGCGGCAGACGTCGACCATCGAGCAGCACGGCCGTCTGGGTCGAATTGGTGCCGCGCAGGAAGAGGGCGCCGACCGAGCCCTCGCCGGACTGTTCCGTGGCGAAGACGCCGGGAGCGCCGCCGAGGAGGCTGGTCAGGGTGGTCTGGCCGGCGTCGGTCGCGGCGGCCACGTCGAGGCGGCTGACGGAGGGCGAGGTGTCCGCCAAGGGCTTCGCCTGTCGGGTTTCGATCACGACGGTCTCAGGCAGGCGGGTCGGGGCCTGGGCGAGGAGCAGGGCGGCGATGGTCAACATTAAGTATCTTCGTATCTAGATATGTGTATGTTAGTCAAGTTCCTCCTTTGGGGCGGCGAGGAAATGGGGCTGGAGAATGGCCTTGGATTTGGCATAGTAGGTCACGATGGCCGCCGAACTCTCCCAGCAACCTGACCTCGGACCGGTCCGCCAGTTCTCCATCTTCGTCGAGAACAAGGTCGGCCGCCTCAACGAGCTCGTAGAATCCTTGGCCGGGGCGGACGTCCACATCATGGCCCTCTGCCTGGTGGACACCACGGACTCGACCATCATCCGCATCGTGGTCGACTATCCTGAACGCGCGGAGCAGATCCTCGACGAGCATCGTTTCGCGCATGACGACGTCCCGGTGGTCGCCATCGAGCTCCAGTCCGAGGCCCAGCTCAAGGACGTCACCCGCGTCCTGCTCAAGGCGGAGATCAACATCCATTACGTCTACCCGTTCTTGTTCCGGCCCAACGGCCGCTACGGGCTCGTGGTGCGCACCGAGGCCCAGGAACTGGCCTCGTCCGTCCTGTCCAGCCACGGCATCACCGTGCTGAGCCGGAACGATATCGCTAGATAAGGAAAAACGACAGAGCTTTCTGCGGATAGCGGTTGGCGGTTCGGTTGGTACGTGGCCGCAGGGCGGCCGGGTGTGGGGGCGCGGCCTCGCCGCGCCCTCCTATCTCTTGGGGGTTATTCCCCGATCAAGAAGGCAGCTTTTCCTTGAATGGGTCGGTTGACTTGTTAACTTTTACGTAAGGAATGGAAATGTCCGTTCGACGCGGGTCCGGTTCGCCGGCCCGCGTTTCCTTTTAGATGAGTTTGTTGCTTAAAACATTCTGTGCCCCATCCGATCTCGTGGCTCGATTAATAGAGGGTTTCCCGCTCTGGGGTAGGTAGGCCGAAGCCGCCAAGGCCTTGGCTTGACCATCCCTCCGCGCTCCCCATTAGTTAACGTCCTTCGAATTAACGAAGGACCTGGAGAGGTGGCTGAGTGGCCGAAAGCGCCCGTTTGCTAAATGGGTATACCCCAAAAGGGTATCGTGGGTTCGAATCCCATCCTCTCCGCCACTTTGACCTATGCGGCCCGATGTAGGGCTTTGCGCATGTTTTTGGACCTGAATCGGTGTTTTTGAACCGCCGGTGAACAGGAGCATCCAGCTGACGCTACCAAAAACCCTACCAAAGGGCGCCCCGGCTCGTCCGGGTATTACCAAGAACTATGACCAACCGAAGGTAAGGTCGGGGTCGGACTGAGCAGGCTGGAATGAAATCAGCGAGCAACCGGGAGCACGCCGATCTGGGTGAGCCAGGCCTGGCACTTCTCTGGCCAAGCCTTGGCTTCCTTGTCGGAACGTAGTCCGTGGCCGTGGCCGCCGGTGGCGCAGCGGAAGAAGGCGTGCTGAGGCGAGGCGGCCTTGAGCGCGGCGAAGTAGGCGTCGGTGCCGGCGATGAACTTCCTGTCGTCCACGGCCTGCGCGATGAAGGTCGGCGCGGTCTTGGCGTCCACCTGCGGCACCATGCCTTGGTCGAGGTAGGCGGGATAGACGAGGATGGCGAAATCGGGTCGCAGGGGCTGGTCGTCGGCGGCGTCGACGCGCGGGTAGGTCGCGGGTCCGGCAAAGACGCTGAGACGGGCGGAGAGGTGGCCGCCGGCCGAGAAGCCCATCACGCCGACCCGGTCCTTGGCGATGTTCCACTCGGCGGCGCGATGCCGGACGATCCGGACGGCGCGCTGGATGTCCTGGAAAGCGCCTTCACGGTTCGCCGGCACGCGATACTTGAGCACCACGCCGGTGATGCCGAGGGTGTTCAGCCAGGCCGCGAGCTCGGTGCCTTCCTTGTCGTAGGCGAGGATGGTGTAGCCTCCTCCCGGGCAGATGATCACGGCCGGAGCCGGCTTGGCGGACTCCGCCGGATAGACGGTGAAGCTCGGTTCGCTGATGGCGGTCAGGCGGAGGACGTTGTCGCCGCGAGCCGGTAGCGCCTTCTCCGGGCCTTGGGTCGCCGGCGCCGGCACGCGGTCCTTGGGCCAGAGCGAGACGACGATGCCTGCCCCGCGGGGGGCGGGTTGCGGAATCTCGGCGGCGGGCATGGTGGTCACGAGCAGGGCGGAGAGCAGGAACGCACGGAGCATGGTCGGGGTGCGGATTGCTTAAGGGCTCTTCAGGGAGCCTTCAACCGTGAAGCCTTCCAGTCGTGCATCGGGCGTTTACTCGTGGCTCCATACCCTTTTGATGAACCGATGCTCCGCGCCTTTTGCCTCTTTGGTCTGATCTTGGTCACCGACGTCGTCTCGGGACAATCCTTGCGCCAAGCCTCGCCTTGGGCCGCGGGCGTGGGTCTGGCGGACCGGATTCCCGATAACCCGGCGGATTGGTCCTTGCTGACCACGCAGTTCAGCCATGTCACGCCGGAGAATTGCATGAAGCCGGCGGCGTTACGTCCGTCTGCGGAAGTCTGGCGGTTCGAGCAGGCCGACCGGTTCGTGGACTTCGCCAGCGCCAAAGACCTTAAAGTCGTCGGTCACTGCCTGGTCTGGGCCAAGGATGACCGGACCCCGGCTTGGTTCTACATGGACGGCGCGGTTCCGGCCAAGAAGGAGGTCCTGTTGGCCCGCATGAAGGCCTACATCGACACGGTGGTCGGCCGCTACAAGGGCAAGATCTCGACCTGGGACGTCGTCAACGAGGCGCTCGATGACGGCAAGGCCGAGCTGCGTGAGTCCGGTTGGATGCGGGCCGCGGGCGAGGACTTCATCGCGCTGGCCTTCGAATACGCCCATGCGGCCGATCCGTCGGCCCAGCTCATCTACAACGACTACAACAACGAACTCGACGGCAAGCGGGAGAAGATGCTCGGCCTGCTCGCCCGGCTGAAGGCCCGGAATGCGCCCGTCCACGCCGTCGGCTTGCAGGGGCATTACGAGATCGACCGCGTGCCTTACGAGCAGCTGGAGAAGACGCTCCTCGCCCTGCGGGCCATCGGGGTCAAGGCCGTGGTCAGCGAGCTCGACATCGACGTCATCCCGCGCGGACGCTGGTGGGCCGACGGTAACAAGCACCGGGCCGAGATGGCGAAGATCAATCCGTACGCCGACGGCTGCCCGCCGGACGTGCTCGCCCGTCAGGCCGAGCAATATGCGCGGCTCTTCCGGCTTTTCCGCCAGTATCCTGACGTCATCGCCCGCGTCTCGTTCTGGAACCTCCACGACGGACAGAGCTGGCTCAATAAGTTCCCGTGGCCGCGCGTGAACCATCCGCTCCTCTTCGACCGTCAGGGCAAGCCCAAGCCGGCCTATGAAGCCGTGATGCGCGAGCTCGGGGCCGCTAAGGCCCGCTGAGGTCAGCAGCAGGAGTTCTTCGGCCGGGCCTTCGGCGATGCGGCGAGGTCGACGATTCGGGCGAGGGTAGGGGGCAGCGGCGCGCGGCGATAGTGGCACCAACGGCCCTCCTTGCGGCAGGTCACCAGGCCGTACTTGCGGAGCATCGCGAGGTGGCGGGAGACCGTGGGCTGGTCGCGGCCGACTTCCGCCTGCAGGTCGCAGACGCACACTTCCTCCCGGCCGATCCGGGCGAGGAGTCGGAGGCGCGTCGGGTCGGACAGGCCGAGGCAGACCTGCGCCACGGTGGGCGGCGGGCTCGGGTTCTTGACTCCGGGCATGCCCCATCCAACGTATATGCTTAAGCGTATGCAATCCCTGACTCCGGCCCCTTTGTCCTTCGAGGCGTTCCGTCAGGTCCTCGCCGCGGACCCTTCGCTCGGCCTGCGCTTCCGTCTGCCCACGGGCGCGCTGACGCCGATCCACCTTCATCTCACCGAGGTGGCCAGGGTGGAGAAACGCTTCATCGACTGCGGCGGGACCATCCGGACGGACCTCTCGGCGCGCCTGCAGCTCTGGAGCGCCGACGATACCGACCACCGCGTCGGCTGCGCCAAGGCCCTGCAGGTCCTGGCCCGCGGGGCTGAGCTGGTCGGCTCGACGGCCTTGCCGCTCGAGGTCGAATACGACTTCCCGCTCCTGACGGTCTTCCCCGTGCTCGGCAGCGTGGTCGAAGGGCGGGAGCGGATCTTCCTCCTCGGCGCCAAGCGGGCCGACTGCCTCGCGCCCGGGATCTGCGTCCCGAACGCCTGCAAGCCCGGTTCCGGTTGCTGCTGAATTCCATTACCTATGAGCAAATCTCTCGTCCTGATCCTCTGCACCGGCAACTCCTGCCGGAGCCACCTCGCGGAGGCCATCCTCCGCCGCGCCGTCGGCGGGCTCGTCGACGTCGCCAGCGCCGGCTCCAAGCCGGCCGGCTATGTCCATCCGATGGCGATCGAAGTCCTGAAGGAAATCGGCCTCGACGCTTCGGCGCATCGTTCCAAGCACCTTTCGGAGTTCCTCAACGTCCCGGTCTCGACCGTCGTGACCGTCTGCGGGAACGCCGACCAGGTCTGCCCGGTCTTCCCGGGTCAGGTGAACCGCTATCACTGGGGCTTTGCGGATCCCGCGCACGCCACCGGCACGCCGGAGGAGATCCGCGCGGAGTTCCGCCGGGTCCGCGATGAGATCAGGCTCGTCTTCGAAGCCTACGCGGCCGGCCTGAAGGAAGCCGCGCGCGCCCAGTGACCATGAAACATCAGCTTGCGGCGGAGTTCTTCGGCACGGCCCTGTTGCTCCTCGCCGTCACCGGCTCGGGCATCATGGGCGAGTCTTTGGCCGGCGGGAACGTCGCCGTCGCCTTGCTGGCCAACAGCCTCGCCACGGGAGCGGCGCTCTACGTCCTCATCAGCCTGCTCGGACCCGTGTCCGGCGCGCAGCTCAACCCGGTCGTCACGCTGATGGCTTGGGCCGACCGCGTCATCGAGGCCCGTCAGGCCTTCGGCTATCTCTTGGCGCAATTCACTGGTGCGATCGCCGGCGTCTGGGCCGTGCATGCCATGTTCGGCCGGACGATTTTCCAGGTGTCGACGAAGCCGCGGAGCTCGGCCGAGCTCTGGTTCAGCGAGTTCCTCGCCACGTGCCTGCTCCTGCTGCTCATCCGCACGGGCTCGTCGCGGCAGGACGCCAGGCTGCCGGCCTACGTCGCCTTGACGGTCACCGCCGGCTACTGGGCGACTTCGTCGACTTTCTTCGCGAATCCGGCGGCCACGGTCGCCCGCGGGCTCACCGATACCTTCGTCGGGATTCGTCCCGCCGACGTCGGCTCATTCCTGCTCGCGCAGTGCGTGGCCCTCGGCCTCGTGCTGATCGTCGGCCGCCGGCTTCGGAGCTGAAAGCAAGGCCCTCAGGGCTGCAGGCAGCGCCGGGCTAACTCGATCCAGAGCGGGATGCCGACGAGGAGGTTCACCGGGAAGTTGATCGTCAGCGAGAGGCCGAAATACAAGGACGGGTTCGCTTCCGGCACGGTGAGCCGGAGCACGGCCGGGACGGCGATGAAGGAGGAGCTGGCGGCGAGCGTCATCAGCAGGGCGCCGTCGCCGGCCGGGATGGAGAACCAACGGCAGAGGAGCAGGGCGATGGCGGCATGCGCGAAAGGCGCGAGGCCCGCGTAGGCGAGGACCGGAGCCTGGCCCCACGAGACCTTGCCGAGGTTACGCGCGACCATCAGGCCCATGTCCAGGAGGAACAAGGCCAGGATGCATTTGAAGAGGTCGAGGAAGACCGGTTGCAGCACGGCCTTGCCGGGTTCGGCGGAGACGTAGCCGATCACCATCGAACCCAGCAGCAGGATCTGGGTGCCGTCGGTGAGCGACTCATGCAGGATCCTGCCGGCTTTGATGCCACCGGCCTTCGCATCGCCGGATTGGTTGCGCAGGAAGCCGGCGGCGATGACCGCGAGGATGATGGCCGGCGATTCCATGATCGCCATCGCGGCGGACATATGTCCGCCGAAGGCGAGGCCGGCGTCCTCCATGCGTTGCGTCGCGGCGATGAAGGCCACGGCGCTGACCGAGCCGAAGCTCGCCGCGACGCCGACGGCATCAAAAGGGAGCAGGAATTTACGGAGGAGGAAGTAGCCGAGGAGGGGGATGAGGGTCGCCAGGAGGATGGCGCAGCCCAGTCCGGTCGCGACGCTCTGGTCGAAACCGGACTTGGCCAAGGCGAAGCCTCCCTTTAGTCCCAGGGAAATCAGGAGCATCTGGCACAGCATGCGGGACGCTTGGGCTGGTATTTCGAGATTCGATCTGACCAGCCCGGCGAACACGCCGAAAGCGAAGAAGAGCAGGGTGGGATCCAAGAGTTTGGCCATATTCGGTCTTCTTGGGCGGATATTTTATTGACTAAAGACTATTCCGAAAAATTAATAAATAGCACAAATACTATGAACGTCACTTTTAGACAGCTCCAACTTTTCCGAGCCTTGGTGTCCACCGGCAGCATCAGCGGAGCGGCCAAAGAGGCAAACGTCACCCAGCCGACGGCCTCGGTGCACCTCCGCGATCTCTCCGAAGCGGTCGGCCTGCCGCTTTATGAAGTGATCGGTCGTAAGGTCTTCCTGACCGAGGCCGGGCGCGAACTCGCCAAGGCCGCGCGCGGCGTCCAGGTGGAGTGGCACGCCTTCGAGCAGAACATCCAGGCGCTGCGCGGCGGCGAGAGCGGGCTGCTCAGGGTCTCGATGGTCAACACCGCCCAATATTTCGCGCCGCGTCTGCTCGGCTCCTTCTGCGCCACCCGTCCGGGCGTCGACGTCTCGATGGTCCTGCTCAACCGCGACGGCGTCGTCGACCGCCTCCGGCAGAACCATGACGACCTCTACATCATGTCGCGTCCGCCGGCCGACCTGGCGCTGAGCGCGACGGCCTTCATGCCGAACCCGCTCGTCGTGGTCGCGCCCGCGGAGCATCGTCTGGCGGGCCGGTCGGCGGTGCTGCTGCAGGATCTCCGCGACGTCCGCTTCATCACCCGGGAGCGCGGGTCGGGCACGCGCCTGGCCGCCGACGATTATTTCCGTCAGCGCGGCTTCGAGCCCTCCGTGCGGTTCGAACTCGGCAGCAACGAGGCGATCCTCGAAGCGGTGGCCGGCGGCATGGGCTTGGCGATCGTTTCCGCCCACGCGATCCGCAAGGGCGCGCACCCGGGATTGGTGACGCTCCCGGTCGAAGGCTTCCCGTTGCAGTCCAGCTGGCAGATCGTCCATCCCTCCGGCCGGCGGCTTTCGCCTCTGGCGGCGGCTTTCAAGGCGCACCTGATCGCCGCGGCGAAGGAGCTCGTCGGCGCCAAGGAGATCGTCGGCCTGGGCGCCTGAGCTCGCCGAATTCCGGTTGCGGCGCACCGCGGGGCTGGCTGAGATGAGCCATGCCCCTACGTCTCCGTCGCTTGTTCGTGATCTGGCTGTCGCTGGCCATGACGGGCGCCTTGCTCCGGGCGGAGGACCCGGCGGTCGAGCGGGCGCATGCCGAGACGTGGCGGCGTTTCATCGATGGGCACGGCATCATGCGGGATTACGTCGGCGAGCTGCCGACCCCGGAGGATTGCCGGCTGGGCAAGCCCAACGCCATCGGCTGGTGGAGCCCGATCGAGAACGGGCCGATGTTCACCGGGATGTATCTCCACGCGATGGTCGAGCGGGCTCGTCGCACGGGTGCGGCCTCGGACAAGGAACAGGCCCGAAAACTGGCGCAGGGTCTCCTGAAGTGCGCGTCGGTCTCGGACGTCCCGGGCTTCGTGGCCCGCGGCGTCGGCGCCGACGGCAAGTGTCACTACCCGCTCAGTTCCGACGACCAGATGCAGCCGTGGTTCCTGGGGCTGCACGCGTATCTGCTGAGCGATATCCCTTCGGCCGCCGAACGCACGGTCCTCGTGGCCAAAGTCCGTGAGGTCGCCGATACGCTGGAGTCCAATGGCTGGCGCGTGCCGTGCGACGGCGCCTTCAAAGGCGACTTCCGCGGAGGCTTCAAGGGAGAGCACTTCCGTGACGCCGCCCGCTATGTCTATCTGCTTCGCGCCACCTACGAGATCACCGGCGACGCCGTCTGGCTGGAGCGCTATCGTCGGGCCTTGGATGAGAAGCCCGCCAAGTCGGCCGAGACGCGTCGCGAGATCTGCGCGCTGGGCTGCCCGCGGGACCTCTCGTTCATCCCTTCCCTGCAGAAGGGGCAGTTCTGGATCTACGTCGGCACCCAGGCCGGGCTCGCGCGGCTCGCCGCCGTCGAGACCGACGCCGCGACGAAGGCCGCCTATCGGCAGGGACTCGACGTCACCGCGCGGTTCGCATCGTCGTCGGTGGGTACGCACGCCCAGTTCGATAATGCCGACCAAGGTTTCTTCGGCACGGCCGATTGGCGCGCGGCCTATCCGACCTGGTTCCCACAGCCCACGCAGGCGGAGGCTGAGCGCCTGGCCAGGATCGTGGATGCCAAGAAGCGTGGGCCCCGGAAGAACTACGAGGCCACGTGGATGCGTCACCCCTTGGCCGCCGCGGCCGTCGTGGCCCTGGCCGGAGAAACTTCAGCTCGGCCGCAGATCCTCAAGGCGATCCGTCATTACGACTACGCCAAGCTGTACATGGCGGAGTTCTTCTTCGCCGAGGTCGCCTATTACGCGCTACCGGAGGCGAAGTGACGGCTCACTTCGCTTGCTCAGCCGCGTGGAGTTTGTCGCCCAAGGCCTTGGCGCGCTGCCGATACTGCTCGGCCTTGGTCGGATCCTTGGGGAGTCCGTCCTGGCCTTTGTCGTGGCCGAAAGCGAACCAGTAGAGCGCCTGCACCGCGGCGTCGTCCTCCCGTTTGGCGAAGTCTTCCATCGCGGCGCGGAGTTTCTCCGGCTCGTGCTTCAGCTTCTCCTTCGTCACATCATAGACCGCGCGCGGGTACCCCTGCCGGGCGGCTTTTCTGAGCCAGCGGAAACCCTCGTCGCCGGTCGCGATCCGCTGGGTCAGGACGAAATGGAGGTGCCACATCGCGGCGGCGTCGCCGGCTTCGGCCATCGCGCGCAGGCTGGCCAAGGCGTAATCCGTCACCGGCTTGAGGTCTTCTTTGAGGGAGGTCTTGAACCAGGCGCTGGCGCGGTCGTCGTAGCGACCGGCGCCGGTGGAAGTGAGGAGGGCGCGGAGTTCGGATGCTTCCTTGGCCGGCAGACCTTCGAGCGATTGCTCGGCCTTGGCGAGCAGGGCAGCGCCATCCCATGGGGCGGTGTGAATCCCCTTCGGTCGGGTCAGGAAAAAAGCGAGCACGACCGCGAGGATCAGCAGGGCGGCGAGGGTGAGTTTCAGCGGCTTGGTCATGAAGATGACGATGAGAGTGGGTCAGAAGAAGGTAAGAGATAAATCGAGGTTCTTGGGAAAAGCCAAAGATTTGGCGGATTAGGATAATTGCTGAGAAATGAACCATCTGCAATCAGGCTGGCTTAGCCGGACATTCTGGCTGATGATTCGGCATGCCCGCCGGCTTTACACCGCGCCGCCTCGTGCGGAATTTTTTCATCGGGGCGGCCGTCATCGTCCTGCTCTGCATGCCGTGGGTCCTGGCGGCGGAGTCTTTCGGCTGGAGCCAGCGGCCGGCGCATCTGCTCCAGAGTTTCCTCGCCGTCCCGATCGCCTTCCTCTCGTCGGCGTGGTTCCTGTGCCTGCGTTCGCCGGATGGTGCCCCGGTCTGGGAGAGGCGGCTGGCGTGGGCGGTCTGCGTCCTGTCCGGGCTCTGGTTGGCTTTGATGGCTTGGGTCTTCGTGGCTTTGGCCCGTGGGATGTTTCCCGGACCGGCCTGATGGTTCAGAGGGGCTTGCCAGCGTACGAAGGGAGGTCAGTCTGCTTCGCACCCCCATGAAGACCTCCGTCGCCTCCCTCGTCGCCCTCGTGGCGTCCCTCGTCAGCGCCGTCGCGGCTCCGAACTACGCCGTCCAGCCGGTGCTGCACCCCGGCACGGAGAAGCGCCATGAGTCCTTCAACGTGATCTCGAAGAAAGGGGAGGCGGAGCTCGTCTTCCTCGGCGACTCGATCACCCACGGTTGGGAAGGGAAGGGCAAGGCCGTCTGGGAAAAGACCTGGGCTCCGCTCAAGGCCGCGAACTTCGGCATCGGTGGCGACCGCACCGAGCACGTCCTCTGGCGTCTCGAAAACGGCAACTTCGACGGACTCAAGCCTAAGGCCATCGTCCTGATGATCGGCACCAACAACACCGGCCACCAGGGTCGTCCGCAGAAGGAGCTGAACGGCGCCGTCTACCAGTGCACCGCCGAGCAGACCGCCGAAGGCGTCAAGGCCATCCTTGCCAAGCTCCGGCAGAAGTGCCCCGACGCCAAGATCCTCGTCCTCGGCATCTTCCCCCGCGGCGCGAACAAGGACGACAAGTTCCGTCAGCAGAACGAGGCCACCAACGCCCTCATCAAAGGCTTCGCCGACGGCCAGAAGGTCTTCTTCCTCGATATCGGCGCCAAATTCCTCGAAGCCGATGGCACATTGTCCAAGGCCATCATGCCCGACCTGCTGCACCCCAACGAGAAGGGCTACGAGATCTGGAGCGCCGCCATCCGAGACGAAGTGAACGCCTTGCTTCGCTGAGATTTGCTATGGATGGCATAGACCATCCTAAATGTCTCGGTTTTGTTTCTCTTTTCTTGCCGGATTAAAGGGAAGTTTGATTTGCAACTTCTGGTTCAGCCAGAGATTTAGAGCGCCATGGCTGACTCCAAGAATGCGGGAAGTTCTTCGTCGTCGACCCCTGGCCCTGACGAAGGGCATGCCCGGGAAACCCGTCTGATCGGCTTCCTCGCCCGTCAGGCAGGACTGGAGCCGGATGCTTCGCGCATCGATGGCGCGCTTTCGGCCCATGCGGGCGAAGAGCCGCTCGAGCGCGTCGCCGCCGCCCTCCCTTCCGCCGGGCTCAAGGCGGACGTCTGCCGCATGCCGCTCGCCTCCGCCCTCTGGCAGGCGCGGGCCTCCCTGCCTTTGGTCATCCACACCGAAGGCAAGGGCTTCACCGTCGTCGTCGGCGGCGGTCTTTTCCGGGAGCGGCTCGCCTCCTTCGACGGTGATGAGAACACCTACGTCGTCAGCCGGTCCGCCTTGGTGCAGCAGCTCGGGCTTCCCTCGGCGCAGGCCGAGGTCGAAGTCGCCTTCGTCTCGCCGACGATGCCGGCCGAAGGCCTGAAAGGCCGGGACGAGGACGAGCACCACCACGACCGCCACCCCAGTCCGATCAGCCGGCTGTTCGGCCTGATGCGGCCGGAGGCCTCGGACATCGCCACCATCCTCATCTTCAGCCTGGTCACCGGCCTGCTCTATCTCGCGCTGCCGCTCGCCATCAACGGGGTCGTCGGCAACCTCGCGTTCGGCACGCAGTCGACGCCGTTCCAGCAGGCCCTCATCTTCATCACCTTGGCGCTCACCGGCTGCCTCGTGTTGTCCGCCGTCATCCGCGGTCTGCAGTACGTCGTGGCGGAGCACATCCAGCGGCGCATCTTCGTCCGGCTGGCGGCCGACATGGCATGGCGTCTGCCGCGCGTCCGCACCCAGGCCTTGGACGGCGTCCACGCGCCCGAGATGGTCAACCGTTTCCTCGACGTCGTCACCGTCCAGAAGAGTTCGGCGATGCTCCTCCTCAACGGCATCAACATCGTCGTCGGCGCCGTGGTCGGCCTGGTGGTGCTCGGTTTCTACCATCCCTTCCTGCTCGCGTACATGTTCGTGACCTTGCTCGGCCTCGCCTTCGTCGTCTACGTCCTGGGGCGCGGCGCGATCGCCTCCAGCCTGGCCGAATCCCGGAGCAAGTACGCCGCGGTCGGGTGGCTCGAAGAAGTGGCCCGCTACCCGCGTCTCTTCAAGGGGCCGTCCGGCCTGGCGTTGGCCGGTTCCCGGACCGACGAACTGGCCCGTAACTATCTCGAGGCCCGCGCTTGGCATTTCCGGGTGCTGATGCGTCAGATCGCCGGCCTGCTGACCCTCGAGGTCCTCGCCACGGCGGCCTTGCTGATCGTCGGCGGCGGCCTCGTGCTGAGCCAGCAGCTCACGCTCGGTCAGCTCGTGGCCAGCGAGCTGATCGTCAGCGCCGTCGTCGCCTCCTTCGCCAAGCTCGGCAAGCAGTTCGAAGCGTGGTACGACGCCTTGGCCGCGGTCGACAAGCTGGGGCATCTCGTGGATTTCGAGACCGACCGCGAAGGCGGGGAGATCCCCGCCGGCAACCCGGCCGGGGTCGCGATCGAGCTGCGGACCGTGTCCTTCGCCTACCCCGGCGGCCGCGAGCTGCTGAGCGGGCTGGACGTCAGGGTCGTCCCGGGCGCCCGCGTGGCGCTGGCGGGGACCCAGGGCAGCGGCTGCAGCACGTTGCTCGACCTGGTCTCCGCCATGCGCGAACCGACCGCGGGCACCATCCTCGTGGATGGGCTCGACCTGCGCTCGTGGGACCTCGAGGCGTATCGTTCCCAGGCGATGGTGCTGCGTTCCCAGGACATCCTGAGCGCCACCCTGATGGACAACCTCCGCCTCGGCCGGCCGGACATCACGCTCGGGCAGGCCCAGGCGGCGTTGGCCGAGGTCGGCCTGCTTACGGATGTCCTCGCCATGCCGGACGGTTTCGCCACGCGGCTCGTCACCGGAGGCCTGCCGTTGTCCAGCCGGCAGCGCAACCGGCTGCTCGTCGCCCGCGCCTTGTTGCATCGTCCGCGGCTGCTCGTCATCGACGAGTTCCTCGACGGCATGGACGGCGAGAACACCTGCCGGCTCCTCGACGTCGTCATGGACCCCGCCCGTCCGTGGACGTTGCTGCTGGCTTCCCGCGACCCCCAGCTCATCCGTCGCTTCTCGACGGTCATCAACCTTCCTTCCTCCCCCGCATGAGCAAGTCCACCGACACCCCGGCGCCGGCCCTGCGCGGAAGCCTGCCCGCCTTGCTGCTGGCCGGTTCCTCCTTCCGCATCCGCCTGCTGTCCCGCTTCGCCGGCCTGTGCTTCGTCGCCATCATCCTCGCGATCTGGTTCCTGCCTTGGCAGCAGTTCGTGCGAGGTTCCGGCAAGGTCATCGCCTTCGATCCGCTGGAGCGTCGCGTGAACGTCGAGGCGCCCGTCGCCGGACTCGTGCGGAAGATGCACGTCGTCGAAGGCCAGCGGGTCAAGGCCGGCGAGGTGCTCGCCGAACTCCAGGACAACGATCCTAACCTGCTGAACAACCTCAGGTCGCAGCGGTCTTCGTTGGCCGACCGGCAGGCCGCCACCCGTCGCCGCATCGAGGATCTCGACCTGCAGGTCCGCCAGCTCGAGCTCGCCCGCGGCCAATCGGTGGACGCCGCCCGCCAGCGCGTCGTGGCCGACAAGATCGCCGCCGAGACCGCCGCGCTCAACTTCACGCGCACCAAGGAACTGAAGGACGCCGGGCTCGTCTCCGTCCGCGATTACGAGCTCGCGATCCAGTCCCGCGACAGCACGGCCGCCTCGCTGGTCGCCGCCGAAGCCACCCTCGGCCGCACCGAGAGCGAGTTCGGCGCGACCATCGCCGGGGTGCGCGCCCAGCGCGGGTCGGCCCAGTCCGATCTCGCGTCCGTCGAACGAGACCTCGGCGTGATCGACGTCCAGATCAGCCAGAACGAACGGCAGCTCGTGCGCGCCCCCCGCGACGGCATCGTCCTCTCCGTCCAAGCCACCGACGGCACGTATCTGCGCCCCGGCAGCCCGATCTGCGTGGTCATCCCTGAGACCGACAGCCGTTTCGTGGAGATCTGGCTCGAAGGCAACGACATGCCTTTGCTCCAGTCCCGCGTGACCAAGCCGGACGGCACCGTCATCCCCGGCAGCCCGGTGCGCCTGCAGTTCGAAGGCTGGCCCGCCATCCAGTTCGTGGGCTGGCCAAGCGTCGCCATCGGCACTTTCGGCGGCGAAGTCGTCTTCGTCGACGCCGCGGGCGACCCCTCGGGCAAGTTCCGCGTCGTCGTGGCGCCGGCCGACGACGTGGTCGTGCTCGACGGTAAGCCCACCAAGGTCGGCTGGCCTGGCAACCGCTGGCTGCGCCAAGGCGTGCGGGCCAACGGCTGGGTGCTGCTCCAGCAGGTGCCGCTCTGGAAGGAGATCTGGCGGCAGCTCAACGGCTTCCCGCCGGTCGTCGCGATGGATGAGCCGGGCAAGGAGGCCAAGAAATGAGGTGGCTGGCGCTTATCGCCCTGCTGCCGGCCTGGCTGGCCGCGGCGGAGCCTTTGCGCCTGCCGGAGGTGCTGACGAGCGTCAAGGAACGCTATCCTCCCTTGCTCATCGCGATGATCGAGCAGGACATCGCCGCCGGCCGTCTGCGGCAGGCCGACGGCGCCTTCGACCTGGGTTTCGCCCTGCGGGCCGGCATCACCCCGAAGGGGTACTATGACGGCGACACCGCCGACGTCGCCTTGGAACAACGTCTGCCGTTCTGGGGCGCCAACGTCTTCGCCGGCTATCGCCGCAGCAGCGGCCTGCTGGCCGATTACGACAAGGACCGCACCCAGCGGGACGGCGAATTCCGCGCCGGCCTGCGCTTCAACCTCCTCCGCGACGGACCCATCGACAGGCAGCGCGCCGAACGGCTCAAGGCGCGGCTGGACCTCAGCCTCGCCGACCCCTTCATCGAACGTCAGCAGCTCGACATCATCCGCTCCGCGACGCGCACCTATTATAACTGGGCGGCCGCCGGACACCGCGAAGCCGTCGCCCGGGATCAGCTCAAGGTGGCCCAGGACCGCGCCGCCGCGCTGACCGAGCAGGCGAAGAGGGGGATGGTCGCCCCGATCGTCGTCACCGACAACGAGCGACTGATCGTCAGCCGCCAGCTCCTCGTCACGCAGGCGCGCCGCCGTTTCGAAGCGGCCTCGCTGGAGCTCTCCCTGTTCTACCGCGGCCCGGATGACCAGCCGATCACCCCCGGTCGCGACCGTCTGCCCGCCGAAATGCCGGCCACCGAACTGCCCGAACGGATGGGTGACGTCTCGTTGCTCGAAGCCGTCGCCGAGCTCCGCCCGGAATTACGCCGCGTCCGTCTGCTCAAGGAGAAGGTCGAGGTCGACCTGCGCCTCGCCCGGAACGCGACCTTGCCGAACCTCGACCTGACCTTCGGCATCACCCGCAACCAGGGCGGAGGCCCTTACAACGACCTCCGGCCGGAGGAGTCCCGTGCCGGCCTGGAGTTCCGCCTGCCCATCCAGCGGAACGAGGCTTTCGGCCGGACGCAGGTCTCCGAGGCCGAGCTCCGCCGTCTCGAACAGGACCTTTATTTCGTCCGCGACCGCATCCGCGTCGAAGTGAAGGACGGTTGGTCCGCCCTGGCCGCCGCCCATGAGCTGCTCGGCGCCGCCCGTCGTAACGTCGAGCTGTCGGACCTCCTCGTGAAGGCCGAACAGAAGCGTTTCAGCCAGGGCGCGACGGATCTCCTCGCTCTCCAGATTCGCGAGCAGGCCTTGCTCGAGGCGCAGTTCGCCGAAGTCACCGCGCAGGCGGATTTCTTCACCGCGCTCGCCGACTACCGCGCCGCCATCGCCGCGGATCTCAAGAAGTAAGCCGGCAGCTCAGGCCTGCTTGAGCGAGGCCATGTCGATCACGAAGCGGTAACGGACGTCCTGCGTGATCATCCGGTCCCAGGCTTGGTTGATCTGCTGGATCGGGATGAGCTCGATGTCCGACACGATCCCGTGCTGGGCGCAGAAATCGAGCATCTCCTGGGTCTCGGCGATGCCGCCGATGCAGGAGCCGGCGAAGTTGCGCCGCGGCATGATCACGCTGAAGGCGTGGACGGCGAGGGGCTTCTCCGGCACGCCGACGAGGCAGAGCGTGCCGTCGAGCCTGAGGAGCGAGAGGTAGGCGTTGAGGTCGTGCTGGGCCGAGACGCAGTCCAGGATGAAGTGGCAGGAGCCGGCGTGCTCGGCCATCGCGGCGGCGTCGGTCGAGACCACGACCTCATGGGCGCCGAGGCGCAGGCCGTCGGCTACCTTGGAAGGGGAGGTGGTGAACAGCACGACATGGGCCCCGAAGGCGCGCGCGAACTTCACGCCCATGTGGCCGAGGCCGCCGAGGCCGACCACGCCGACCTTCTGGCCCGGGCCGACCTTCCAGTGGCGAAGCGGGGAGTAGGTGGTGATGCCGGCGCAGAGCAGGGGGGCGGTGGCGGCGAGGTCGAGGCCATGCGGGACGCGCAGGGTGAAGGCCTCGTCGACGACGATGGCGGAGGAGTAGCCGCCGAAGGTGTGCCCGCCGAGGTGCTTGTCGGGGCTGTTGTAGGTGAAGGTCGCGCCGGTGTGGCAGAACTGCTCCAGGCCCTGCCGGCAGCTCGGGCAGGTGCGGCAGGAATCGACCATGCAGCCCGTGGCGCCGATGTCGCCGACCTTGACCTTGGTGACCTTGGCGCCGACGGCCGTCACGCGGCCGACGATCTCATGTCCCGGGACGCAGGCGTAGTTCGTGCCCGGCCATTCGCCGCGGGCCGTATGGACGTCGGAGTGGCAGACGCCGCAGTAGAGGATTTCCATCGCGACATCGGTCGGGCCCGGGGCGCGCCGGGCGATCTGCATGGGCGCGAGCAGGGAGGTGGGGGCGGCGGAACCGTAGGCGCGGGCGGTGGTGGTCATGGTCGGGCCATCACCCAAGCTCGGAAGTTTCTCGGGCGCAAGCCGGGGCAGCCCCTCAGCCTTCGGTCGGGTCGTAGAGGCCTTGGCGGACGACGAAGCGGATGACGCCGGCGACGTCGTGGACGCCGAGCTTGCGCATCAGGTTCGTGCGGTGGTTCTCGACGGTCTTGGCGCTGATATCGAGCTTCACCGCCACTTCCTTGCTCGAGTAGCTCTTGGCCAGGAGCACGGCGATCTCCTTCTCGCGGTCGGTGAGGGTCGCGCCTTTGGCGTCGACGTCGCTCTCGGGGGCCGTGAGGGCGTCGGCCATCGCCTTCTGGAAGGCCTCGCTGAACCAGGTGTCGCCGGCGGCGACCGCATCGACGGCCTGGCGGAGTTCGGAGAGGCGGGCGCTCTTGGGCACGTAGCCGCGGACGCCGGCCTTGAGCAGGCCGCGCGCGAGCTGCTTCTCGGACTTCGCGGAGAAGATCAGGACCTTGAGGTCGGGCTGGGTCTCGTGCAGCTGGCGGAGGACCTCCAGGCCGCTGATACCGGGCAGGAGGATGTCCAGGATGAGGATGTCCGGCTTGAGCTGCTTGGCCAAGGCGAGGCCTTCGTGGCCGTCGGCGGTCGAGCCCAGCACGCGATAGGCGCCACGGGCCTCGAGCATCTCGATGATCAGTTCGCAGATGGCCGTCTGGTCTTCCACGACCACGACGGATTTCGCCTTACGGACGGAGGTCTTCATGGGGACGACTCCGATGGTGTCGGCGGACCGGAGCCGCGCGACAGCATAATTTCATATTTCAGATAAATCCGTCCCTTGGCCCATGGGGGGAACCCCCCAAGCTACTCGGCGGCGGGATCGACCAGGCCTTGCCGGACGACGAAGCGGACCAGCCCGGCCACGTCGCGGACGCCGAGCTTGCGCATCAGATTGGCCCGGTGGTTCTCGGCGGTCTTGATGCTGATGTGCAGGCGGGCGGCGACCTCCTTGCTGCTGTGGCTCTGGGCGATGAGCACGGCGATCTCGCGTTCGCGCGGGGTGAGCTGGTCGATCATCCCGTCACCGAGGAAGGAAGGGGAGGCGAGGGCCTGCCGGACGGTGCGGCTGAAGTCCTCGTTGAACCAGGTGTTACCGAGCGCCAGGGCCTCGAGGGCCTTGCGGAGCTCGGAGAGCGGCCCGTTCTTGTTCACGAAGCCGTGGATGCCGGCCTGCATGAGCGCGCGGACGATGTGGGGCTCCTGCTTGCCGGAGAAGATGAGCACCTTGGTCGCGGGCAGGCTGCCGCCGAGCCGGCGCAGGATCTCGATGCCGCCCACGCCGGGCATGATCACGTCGAGCACCAGGATGTCGGGCTTGAGGCGCAGGGCCAGTTCGATGGCGCTGAGCCCGTCGGAGGCCGTACCGACCGAGACGCACTTCGGATGGTTCTGGATCATCTCCGCCACCAGGTCGCACACCGCCGACTGGTCCTCCACGACCAGCACCCGCTTCTTGGTGTCCGGCGTCGCCGGCGCGTAAGGCTTGATCGGCTGCGGGTGACGGGAAGCCCCGACCGACGGCCGGGTGACGCGGACTCTGCGCAATGATGTCTTCATGGATTCAATACATGGGATATCTCCGGAATTGTGCCGTTTGTATCAACGGAAAGACGATGGGGCTTATTCCTCATCGATGCATAAGAGAAACGGATTAGCATTGTTGCTGACGCTGCTGGCCCTGTCGCTGTGCCTCGGTCTGGCAGCCAGTTGGGTGACCCTCGGGAACATGGAGAGCGCCGCGGTCGCTCATTTCGCCGCTCAGGCCGCCTTGCGTGCCGGTGCCCGGGGCGCGGCTTTGCGAGGGCTGGCCGGACTGCAGGCTGCCGCCGGTCAGGATGTCGCATTTACCTACTTCAGTCGCTCGGCCGGACTCTGCGTCGGCCGAGGGTCATCCGCCGTAATGATGGATGGTGAAGCCGAGGCCGACGGTCTGCGTTGGCGTTGGACGGTCGAGGACCTGTCCCAGTCTCATGACCTGGCCGCCCGGCCGATGGCGGCCAGGCGGGCGTCCGCTTGGGCGAAAGGTCGCGCCGGCCGGCCAAAACTGCCGCTGGCCTTGTCGGCTGAGCCGACGCCGGCGCAGATCGTCGCGCTCGAAGTGGGCGGGCCCGATCTCTACGCGGCCAGCGGCGGCGATCCGCTACGCCAGGGGAATGCCTGGCAGGTCCGTGGGCTGCTGACGGATCCCGTCCATGGCGGTTGGAAGACGGATTTATCCCGGCCGGCGGCGTTGGCGGCGGCGGCGGGAGAAGAGATCGGGCGGGCGCTCTCCGGGCCGGCTTGGACGCAACTGCCTTCCCGGGGTCGGCCGTTGTGCTCGATCGCGGAGGCGGAGCGGCGGCTGACGACGGTGCCGGTGCTGGCCGATTTCCGCCTGAGCCTGGGCTTCTTCAATTCACGTCATGACGGCCGTCATCGGCTCCGTTTCCACGGCTCCGGCGTCCTCTGGAATCCGTTGACGCTCCCGGTGCTGGCGGGCTCGCAGGGCAAGCTGTTCCTCTGCGAGGTGCTCGGCGCTCCGGAAGTGACGATCACCAATCTCGAGACCGGCGCGACCATCGTGACGGATCTCGACGATTGTCCGCAGGAGGATTTTGGTGTCGTCCGCCAGGGGCCCCGTGAAAGGGGGCTCTGGTTCTGGGTGGAAGTGGCGGATCCGGAGACGGCGGGCATGGCGGGGCGCGGTTTGTTGCCCGGCGAGGCCTACGCGTTCTTGAATCCGACGGAGGAGTCCCAGCCGCAAGGGCTGGCGCGCATCCTCGCCAAGACGACCTGGCGCCTGGATCGGCGGCCGCATGGGCCGGGCTGGCGTCGACCTGATCCGACGACGTTCCTGCCCGCCGATCGGATCGAAGCGGTCGTCCGCTTTCGGCAAAGGGTCACGGTGCTCCTCCGGCCTTACGTCGGAGAGCCCTCCCGCGAGGAACCGATCTCGGCCTATCCTTCGGCGCCGCTGCTCACCTTGAAGGAGGTCGCTTTCCCTGATTTCGGCTTCAGGACCACCGGAGAGGACTACTCCCGCGATGACAGCGCCGGTTACGCATTGAACGAACGACGCGCCTGCCTGCGTGTCCGGCTGAGGCCTCGTTCCGCGGAGGAGTTCGGAGCCGCGGCCGGAGCTGGCGCGTTCCAGCGGGATTATTGGGATTTCCGGCGACCCGAGGATGCGGCGGAGTGGTCCGTGGAAGCGCCCCTGCTTTCGGCTCTGGATGTCGTCGATCACGATGCGTCTCCCTGGGCGGGACCTTTGTGGGACCTGCGGGCGAATCGCCATGATCCCGGATCCGCGGGAGCCTTTGCTTCGCTTCGCCTGCGCGACCTGCCCGGCTGGCCTCATCTCTCCGTGGGGTCGTTGCGCCACCTCGAACCGCCGGGGTGCACGCGATGGCATCCATGGTTGGACCGAGGATTCTTTTCCGCCCCGTTGACGCTGCCTGAGCCGGGCGTCGTCTCCCATCAGCCGTTCTTGGCGCCGGTCGAGCCGCGAACCTTTCCCTCTGAGCCGATGGCCAGGGATTTCTTCGTGTTGGGGCCATGGAACGTCAACTCGAGCGATCCTGACGCCTGGGAAGCGTTCTTACGTGGGGCGACGGGGTCTTGGCGCGCGGACCCCGGCGGTCCGTACGCATCGCCGACCTTGACCGGTCCGTTGTTCTTCACCCGCCCAGGCGGAGCAGGGCAGGGCAAATGGGGTTCTGCGGTCACCTTGGACGTGGGGGATGAGGCGTTGGCGGATCTATCTCCGCCGGCCCTCGCGGCCGCGCAAGGCGCGCAGCTGGTCCGGCGTGTCGACGAGGGACGACTGCGGGCATGGTCACGGAAGATCGTCGAACTGCAGCCGACCTGCGGCTGGCCGTTCGCCTCTCTGCGAGCTTTCGCCGACTCCGGCCTGCTGACGCGTGCCTTGGCGGAGAGCGGGATCAACTTCGGTCCGACGGAAGCGGCCGCCGGCTGGCCGCTGCGTCTGGAGGCCGCCGATCTCTTGGAAGCCTGGGCGCCGTTGCTGACCGTCCGGGGGGATACTTTCAGGGTCACGGGCAGGGCCGAGGGTGTGGTGGGAGGCATGACCTGCGAACTCGTAGTCCAGCGGGTGGCGGAAGAGCATCCCTTCCAGCCTTTGGGAAGGAGGTTCAGGATTATTTCGGTGCGGTTTCGTAACCCGTGAGGGGCGGGGTCGGCTTGACTGGCGGGGGAAAGGGCTAAGATAGGAGGGGTATGCACGAATCCAATCCCTTCATCGTCGCTGACGCCCCGGCCGCCGACCGCGCCGCTTTCTTCCGCCGCACCTACGGCCTGGTGGCCGCCGCCTTCGGCGCCTTCGCGATCGCGCTCTTCGGTCTCTTCGTCTCCGGCGTGGCCGAGACGTTCATGCGCGCCATCGCCGGCGTCGGCTCCTGGGGCATGCTCGGGGTGATGGTCCTCTTCTGGCTCGGCACCACGGCCGCCCAGTCGCTGGCCTTCAGCCGCGCCTCCCGCCTGGCGCAGTATGCCGGCCTAGGCCTCTACGTCCTCCTGCAGGCCATCATCTTCGTCCCGCTGATCTACTACACCGCCATCGTCACCAAGGGTAACCCCGGCGAGATCCTCATCCCGGCCTGCCTCGCTACCGGTGCCCTCGTCGTCGCCCTGACGGCCGTGGTGTTCATGACCAACCTGGACTTCTCCTTCCTCAAGGTCGCCATCGTCATCGGCAGCATCTGCGCCCTCGGCATCATCGTCGTCTCGCTCTTCGCCGGTTGGTCGCTCGGCGCCTGGTTCTCCATCGCGATGATCGTCCTGATGGCCACCGTGATCCTCTACCAGACCAACGAAGTGAAGAACACCATGGAGACCGACCAGCACGTCGCGGCGGCCTTCGTCCTGTTCTCGGCCTTCGTGACGCTGCTCTTCTACGTCATCCGCCTCTTCGCGGGTCGTCGCGAGTAAGCACCCTGCGAGGAAACTTCCGAGGGCTCCCCGGTGTTCCATCGGGGAGCCCTTCTTATTTATGCGCCGCTTCCTGCTGATCCTACTTACCGTCCTGGCCGCTCCTTCGCTGTCGGCACAAGGCAAGATCCGTGAACTCCTGGCGGCCAAGGCCCCCGAGGGGTTCGTCGAGCAGTCCTGGGAGGTCGATGGCGTCAAGCGCACGGCCCTCGTCCGCGTGCCGGCCGGGGCGACCGGGCCGATGCCCCTCGTCTTCTGTTGGCACGGCCACGGCGGCCGTTCGACGCACTCCGCCAGTCGCTGGGGTTACGGCGAGGTCGACAAGACCTCGCTCTTGGTCTTCCCGCAGGGCCTGCCGACCGTCTCGCCGTTGGTCGATAAGGAAGGGCGCATGCCGGGCTGGCAGACGTCCGTCACGAGCGAAGGCGGGCGCGACCTGCGCTTCTTCGACGTCATGCTGGCCGACCTGAAAAAGAAGCATGCGGTGGATGACCGCCGCATCTACTCGATGGGCCATTCCAACGGCGCGGCCTTCAGCTATCTGCTCTGGCAGGCGCGTCCGGACGTCCTCGCCGCCATCGGCTCCGTCGCGGGAAGCCTCCGTCCGGACGGCAAGCCCACGACGCCTTTGCCGGTGATCCACGTCGCCGGGAAGAAGGACCCCTTGGCCAAGTTCGCCTGGCAGCAGGCGACCTTCGCCGCCGTCCGTCGGTTCAACGGTTGCGCCGAGGAAGGGCAGCCGTGGGCCAAGGAAGGCGTGCTCGACGCCACGATCTATGCTTCGACCAAGGGCGCGCCGCTCGTGACCGCGATCCATGAAGGCGGCCACGAATACGCCAAGGGCTCGACCGAGCTGATCGTCCGCTTCTTCAAGGAGAACGCCAAGTCCGCCCAGTGATCAGCGGCCGGGGTCGTCCGTCAGGATCGTCAGGTCGTCGAGGTAGAACTCGGTCTTCTCGTTGGCGTTGCTGATGAAGCCCACCCAGTCGAGGGTCTTCATGTCGGGGTGACGGCAGGGGAGATCTTTGAACTCCTGGGTCGCTCCGCCTTCCGGCGTGACCTTGAGGTTCCAGCGTCCGGTGACGGCGTCGCCGATGACGGCGGAGAGCTCGAAGCGAATCCATTTCTGGGTCGGCACGGCGACGTCGAGACCCTTGACGCCGGTCAGGCGTCCGTTCTGGACGTGGAGGACCGGGCCGGTCCGGTAGGGGTTGCCCGCCGTGCGCCACTCGTGGATGAAGATCGCCTTGGGTTCCAGGTAGAGCGCGAAACTCACCGTCGAGGTGCCCCTCCGGTGGTGGGGGTGGAAGGAGAGCATCGGGAAGTAGGCCCGGGGCAGGCCGGGGGCGTCCTGGAAGAGCAGGGACTGCTTGCCTGCGGCCTGCCTAGCCGTCGTCAGGCGCAGGGCGTCGCCGAGGCCGACGCGTGGCTTGCCCGGGGCGGAGCCGAGGGCGCTCAGGGCCGGCGCCGCGTGCGGGAAGGGACGCTGCGTGTCATTGATGCGTCCCTCGAAATCGTGCCGAAGGTTCAGTCCCGGCGCTTTCGGCTTGGCGGGGCGGGGCGTCGTCGGGCCGCGGTCGAAGGTCGCCGCCAAGCTCCGCCATGCCGGGTCGTCGCGGAGCACGCCCATCGCGGCCACGTCGGGCTGCTTGAAACCGAGCGCCAGCGCGGGTGAGCCGGGCCGGAGACGGAAATCCCGCTTGGCGGGGTCGACGAACAGCGGATCGGCGACGGTGGAGCCGACGTCCTGTCCCTGCTTCTGCCAATCGGCGAGGGAAAGTTTCTTCGCGGCGAACGTCACCGGCCGGGCCGAGTAGTCCCAGTAGAGGTTGTCCTTGAGGAGGAAGTTCGCGGTCGCGCCGCTCCAGTTGCTGCCGAGGAGCTCGCCGCGGTCGTAGACGATGAGGTTCTTCTCGAACGTGAAGGAGAGGTGTTCCTCGGCCCGGCTCCGCTTGACCTGATACTCCTCGGCGAAAGCCAGGATGTTGCCGCGGATGACGTTGTCCTTGCCGTAGTGCTGATGGAAGCCGCCGTCCGTGGTGTCGTGCACCACGTTGCCTTCCATGGTGATGCCCGTGCTGCCTTCGTCCGTGTACAGGCCCCAGCCGCCGTAGGTGAAGCAGGTCACGTCGTGGATATGGTTGTGGCTCACCGAGGTGCCTTCGGAAGGCCCGAGGGTGTAGACGCCGCCCATGTCGCTGAGGAGCCCTTTGCCGAGGTGATGCAGGTGGTTCCATTCCACCCGGTTGCGCTTGGCCGCGCTGGGCGCGTAGCCCCAGCGCCAGCCGACGGAGACCGCGGAGTAGAAGAAGTCGGAGATCTCGTTGTGCGTCACCTCGTTGTCGGAGGACGAGCCGATCCAGACGCCGACGGCGCAGGGGAAGAGCAGGCCGCCGTCGCGGATGATGTTGTTATGGATCCGGTTGTGGCGGGCGTGGTTCGCCGGGTTGGTCTCGTCGTTCAGCGAGCCGACCTTGACGCCGCCGGCGCCGAGGTCGGTGATCAGGCACTTCTCGACGACGACGCCGCGGCTGCCTTGGCGGAGGGAGAAGCCGTAGCTGCCGACATGGGCGAGTTCGCAGCCGAAGAAGGCCACGGCGTCGGCATGCTCGACGGTGATGACGCCGTCGACGGTCCGCACCGCGGCCTGGTTGGGGACGGAGGTCGCCAGCGAGGGCACGCCCTTGGCGTGGTGGAAGCGGAGTCCGCGGAAGGCGAGGTGCCGGACGGGCGATGCGGCGGTCCCGGCGAGGGTCAGCAGCTTCTCCGCGACCGGGATGACTCCGCGGACGGCGGCGAGGTCCTCGCCGGGTCTCGGCAGGTAGCTCAGCCGGCCGTCGCGGGCCAGGAACCATTCGCCGGGTTCATCGAGCAGCCCCGGCAGGTTCTCGATGACCATCCCGGTGAGATGGTCGAAAGCGGTGTTGGCCTTCTGGGCGGGGCCGCGGACGGTGAGCACGCCCTTGGCCGGGTCGGCGGATTCGACGCGGCTGCGCGTCGTGTCCCATTTATGGTAGAAGGTGACCACCGCGTCCTTGGTCTCGGCCGAGGACGCCTCGCCGAAGACCGCGAGTTCCGCCGGCGTGACGTTCAGGGTCTGCTCCGTGAAGCCGGGCGTGGCGGCGCCGGCGGGCAGGGGGGTCTCCCGCTCAAGGCTCCGGAGAAAGCGTGTGCCGGGATGGCTCGTACGGGCGCGGGTGGCGCGGCGGTCGCCGACCCAAAGTTGTTCGAACATGCCGGCCTCGGCGGGCGTCTCCAGCGTCCAGCGTCCGTCGCGGCCGGAGGCGAAGGGCGGAAGTTCGCGTCCGCCCGAGATCATGACCTGGGCGCCCGGAGCGGCTTCATACGTGATGGTCCGGCTGGCTTCGCCGGAATCTTGCCCGTCGAAAGCGACGGCCTGCGTGATCCGGTAAGTCCCGGCGGCGAAAACGACGCGGACCGGCTCGGTCAACGGCCGGGGCAGCTTGCGCACGGCCTGCCGGGCGCCTTCCAACGAGGCCAGCGGAGCGTCCGCGCGGCCGCTGGCGCGGTCATCGCCGTTCGGCGCGACATGCAGGACGGTCGCCGAGGCGAGGCCGGGCAGGAAGGCGAGCAACAGGAGGCGACGGCAAGGCATGGTCATCCCGACAACACCGCCGGGGGGCGGTTCCCTCAAGCCTTTCTCGTCACGTAGAAGCGGGTCTCTCCGGCGAACTCGCGCACCAACGGACCGTCGGCGGCGACGGCGGTGCTCAGCGGGCATTCGATGACCTCGAAGCCCGTCGCGGTCAGTTCGGCGCGCGTCTCGGCTTCGGTGCTGCTATGGATGAACACCGGGGAGGTGTCGCTTTCGTGCCAGCGGTCTCCTGGAATGACGTCGGGCTCGCGGGCTTCCTGCGCCCAGTAGGCCGCGTTGGCGCCTTTCTCGCGGTCGGAGGCCGTGAACAGGAAGACGCCGCCGGGCCTGAGCACGCGGTGGATCGACCGGAGGGCGGCGAGGCGATGGTCCCGGCTCGGCAGGCACATCAGTCCGTTGAAGGCGAAGATCGCGTGATCGAACGAAGCGTCGGGGTAGGTCAGCGCCGTGGCGTCCTGCTGTTCGACGGATCGCTCCCAGTCCTCGTCGTGGTCGGCGAGCACCGCCCGGGCGAGGCTGACCATGATCGGCGAGAAGTCCGTGGCCGTCACGTCGGCGTAGCCGGCCTGGCGGAGCCCGAGGGCCACCCGTCCGCCGCCGCATCCGAGTTCGAGCAAGCGGGCCGATTTCGGCAGATGGCGTTCGATGAGCACGCGCTCGGACGCCCACAGCCCGACCCGGACCGCGGCCCGGGCGTAGTGCAGGGCCGTCTCGGTCTCGAGCCAGTGGGCCTGCGGGTCGCGTTCCATCCGGCCAAGCAAGCGAAACTTGCCTCCGTGGCAATCGCAGGAACACTCGGCCGCATGTTCCGGTCGCTCCTCCTCGTCCTGGTCCTCGGGTTCGCCGCTTGCGATCGCCCCCGCCCGGAAGCCGCGCCGGTCCGTGAGCTCGGTCTGGAGACCCGCTTCCCCGTCCGCATGGGCGAGGTGCTCGCGCAGGTGCGCGTGGCCGTCTCCGACCTAGAGAAAGCGCGCGGGCTGATGGGCGTGGCCCGGCTGGAGGAGGCCGAAGGCATGGCGTTCCTTTACGACGAGGACGGCCCCATGAGCTTCTGGATGAAGAACACGCTGATCGACCTCGACATCGCGTTCGTGGGGCGTGACGGCACCATCCTGGAGGTCCGGACGATGACCGCGGGCGACACCGAGACGACCACCTCCGTCACGCGGCAGGCGCGGTTCGCGGTCGAGATGCGCGCCGGTTGGTTCCGCGACTTCGGCGTCAAGCCGGGCGACCGGGTCAACCTGCAGGACCTCCGTTCGGCCGTGCGGGCGCGGGGGTATGACGTGAAGAAGTTCCTTCCCTGAGCTCAGAGCGAGCGCCAGAGGAACAGCAGCCCGGAGGCGCCGGCGAGGAGGAGCAGCACGGCGGCGAGCGCCAGGCGTTCCGCGGCGGTCGTCCGGAAGATCCTCATGCGCGCGGGGCCAGCCGGCCCGCGGCTTCGCGGAGGAAGCCCGTCAGGCGGAGCAGGAAATAGGGCGAAGGCGAGCCGGCGACCGGCGCCAGGGCCTGTTCGGCGGACGCGATCTCGGCGTCGAGCCGACGGAACGATTCGCGCCAGGCGGCCGCGGAGATGAGCCGGCGGGCGTCGCCGCCGGCGCGCAGGGGCGCCAGGAAGCCTTTGCCCGAGAGGTCGCGTTCGAGCAGCATCGGGAGGGTCAGTTTGCCGCTGGCGGCGTCGGTGCCGAGGGTCTTGCCCGCCTTGGCGTCGTCCTGCAGCAGGTCGACCAGGTCGTCATAGATCTGGTAGGCGATGCCGAGGTGGCGGCCGAAGAGGGCGCAGGCGTCGACGTGTTCGGGCGGACGCTCGGCCAGCAGGGCGCCGATACGGCAGGCGCCTTCGAAGAGTTCGGCGGTCTTCAGGCGGATGTGACGGTAGTAGTCTTCCAGCGAAAGGTCGTCGTGCCCGCGGGAGAAGGTCTGGCAGACCTCGCCGGAGCAGACCTCGCGGGAGGCGCGGGCGACGATGCGGCAGAGTTCCGGGGTGGGGTGGTCGGCCGCCAGCACGAGGGCGTGGGCGAACAAGGCGTCGCCGAAGAGCACGGCGGCGTGGGCGCCGTGGGTGCGGTTGGGGGTGGCGCTCCCGTGACGGGTGTCGGCGCCGTCGAGCACGTCGTCGTGCACCAACGTCGCGAGGTGCACCAGTTCGATGATGCCCGCGCCGCGGACCAAGGCGGCCGGGGGCGGACCGCCGGCGCCGGCGCCGAAGGCGAGCAGGGGGCGGAGGCGCTTGCCCGGATGGGCGAGCACGTCGCGGACCATCGGACGGACCTCCGGCTCGAACGCGAGCTCCTGCGCCGCGAGGAATTGCTCGAGGGCCGCGAAATGGGCTTCAAGGCCGACGTGCAGCGGGGAGGACACGCCGCAATCTGCGAGCGAAGCCGTCCCTGCGCAAGCGCAGGATGCGGATTGTGCCGGTCAGGGGACGAACTTCGTCTCGACCGAGATGATCAGCTTGCCCGTGCTGGCGCAGTCGCCGCAAGGGACGCGCTTGTCGAGGAGCTGGCCCTTCTGCGCCTCGCGCGTGAAGCCGAGGCCGCCGCACTTCTTGCAGGGGATGGTCTCGCTGGTCGTCGCGCTGAGTTCGGCGCCGGCGGCGATCGCTTCGACGAACCGCTGCAGGCCGGCGGGGGAGTCCTCGAGGGTCGCGCACTCCAGGAAGGCCTCGCGGCGGAGCGTGAGGCGACGGCCTTTGAGCGGGGCGAAGTCAGGCGTGAAGAGGATGGCCACGGTCCCGACGTGCATGCCGGTGATCTTGCCGGTGTCGCCGGGCTTGGCGGGCTTCTCCAGCAGGAGCAAGGCCATCGTGTCCACGCCGGCGGCGAGGGCTTCGTTCGGGCCGGCGGCCGGCCAGGCGGCCTTGGCGAGGTAGCGGTTGTCGCCGAGGTCCTGGAGGATCGAATAGTTCACCGTCGTCAGGTAGCCGACGGCCTTGCTCGAACCGGCGGGCGAGCCGTCGACGATGCTCTGGGTGGCGAACGCCGAAAAGAGGCGCTGCAGCTCCTTGGTGGTCTCGGTCGATCCGAGGCGATTGAGCTTCGAGAGCTGGAAGGTCCGGGTCGACTTCGCCTCAGGGAGCAGCGTCGGACGGAAGGGCGAGATCTGCACGGAGTTGTCCACGAACTCGTCCGAGATGCCGGCGGCGGGGGCGGCGGTCCCCGCCGTCGTCGGGCTGGCGGCGCTCGCCGGTGCGGCGGCCGGCGCCGTGGCGGGGGCCGGCTCGGCGGAGACCTTGGTGCCGAAGGCGCTCGTCTGGGCTCCCAGCGGGAGGGCGAGCAGGGCGAGGAGGAGGCGGAGCGTCATGGGCTTAGTCGAGGGAGCTGAGGTCGCCTTCGGCGGGCGGAGGGGTGGACTTAGGCTTGCTGGTCGCCGGCGAGCCGAGGGCCGGGGCGGAAGGCGTCACCGGGTCGACGGAGCGGGACGGACGGTAGCCGTCATCGTCGTCGCGGTCGTCGTCTTCGTCGTCATCGGGCAGGTCATCGTCCTCCGGATTGGGCTTGTCGCCGCGGGCGACGCGCTTGCGGCGCACGATCACCGTGCCGACGCCGACGGCGGCGAGGAAGAAGCCGAAGAGGATGCCCGTCATCACGAACAGCGAGATCGGTTCGGCGATGGGGGTGATCATGGCCACCAGCACCATGATGCCGAAGAGCATGCCGCGCCAGGACCTGAGGAGGGTGCGCGGGCGGACGAGTTCGAGCCACATCAGGATGATGAGCGCGAGCGGGAACTGGAAGGTCAGGCCCGTCAGCAGGCACATCATGACCACGAAGGCGTAGTAGTCGGAGGCCTGCCAGGTGACCTCCATCTTGAGGCCTTCGGCGAAGTGCTGCCAGATCTGGATGGACATCGGGCTCAGCCAGAGGAACGCCAGCGCGGCGCCGAGCAGGAACAGGATGAGCGCCGCGACGCAGAACGGGATGAGGCCGCGCTTCTCGCGGTCGGTCAGGGCGGGGCCCACGAAGCGGGCGGTCTCGTAGAGGAAGACCGGGGACGCCACCGCGACGCCCACGCCGAACGCGGCGTACATGAGGACTTTCCAGACGCCCATGAAGGTGAATTCCTTGAGCTCGCCCATGGCGACCAGCCCGGGGTCCGGCTGGCTCAGGATGTAGCCGACGGGGGAGGTCTCGGGGTGCTTGGCCCATTGGAGGGGCAGGCTCAGCAGGGCGGGCGTCTCCCGGTAGAAGATCAGGGCGGCGACCATGCCGACGGCGAAGACGCCGAGGACGCGGAGGAGGGAGACGCGGAGGTCGTCCAGGTGCTCCAGGAACGTCATCTCGCTCCGGGATTTGTTACGACGAATGAAGGCGGAAAGCATGGGGGTCAGTCCTTGCGGAGGAGGTCCTTGATGACGTCAAGGCTCAGGCCGGACGACACCGAGTCTGATTCGCTGAGGAGCTTACGCAACATCTCAGACTTGGACTTTTGGAGCTCCATGACGCGTTCCTCGATGGTCCCGGCCGCGATCAGCTTGATGCTGGTCACCGTGCGGGTCTGGCCGATGCGGTGGGCGCGGTCGGTGGCCTGGGCTTCGGCGGCCGGGTTCCACCAAGGGTCGAAGTGGATGACCGTGTCGGCCCCGGTGAGGTTCAGTCCGGTGCCGCCCGCCTTGAGGGACATGAGCATGACCGGGATGGACGGGGTCGAGTTGAAGGTGTCGCAGACGCCTTGGCGGTCCTTGGTCGAGCCGTCGAGGTAGCAGTAGGGGATGTCGCGGTCCTCGAGGGCTTCCTTGAGGAGCTGCAGCGCGGTGACGAAGGTCGAGAACACCAGCATGCGGTGGCCGGCGTCCTTGGATTCCTCGACGAGCTCGAGGAAGGCCTGGAGCTTCGCCGAGTCGGCTTCGGCCAGCTTCGGGTCGAGGATGCGCGGGTCGGCGCAGATCTGGCGGAGGCGCAGCAGCTGGTTGAAGGCCGCCATCTGGATGCGGGCCTGGGTGGCGCCGCCCATCTCCATCTCGAAGATCTCCTGGCGGGTGGACTCGAGGATCTCGTCGTAGATCTTCTTCTGGTTGTCCTCGAAGTCGCAGTACACCACCTGTTCGATCTTGGCGGGCAGCTCGGGAGCGACGGCGACCTTGGAGCGGCGCAGGATGTAGGGCGCGGCCATCTGCAGGAGACGGTCGTCATGCCACTTGCGTTCGTCGGCGTGGACGCGCTCCTCGGGCTTGGGCAGGTAGCCCGGCATGAGGAAGCCGAAGAGCGAGCGCAGGTCCTCGAGCGAGTTCTCGACGGGCGTGCCGGTGAGGATGTAACGGCCCTTGGCCACCAGCTGCTTGACCGCCTTGGCGGCCTGGGCGCGCGGGTTCTTGATGTTCTGGCCTTCGTCGCAGATGGCCGCGCCCCACGCCACCGCGGTGAACGCCGCGATGTCGCGGGAGAGGGTGCCGTAGGAGGTGATGACGAGGTCGAAGCGCTGCAGGTAGTCCGGCGCGGTGAAGCGGTTCTGGCCGTGGTGGGCGAGGACCTTCAGCGCGGGCGTGAAGCGACGGGCTTCGCGGCGCCAGTTCTCGACGAGCGAGGCGGGGCAGACCACGAGGCAGGGTCCGTCTTCCGGCCGGTGCGTGCGCAGGGCCTCCATGAACGCGAGGGCCTGGACGGTCTTGCCGAGGCCCATTTCGTCGGCGAGCAGGCCGCCCAGGGAGTGGTTATGGATGTGCCAGAGCCAGGCCACGCCGACCTGCTGGTAGATGCGGAGCATCTTGCCGAGCTCCTCGCGGATCGGGGCGGGCTGGAGTTTCGAGAGGTTGCGGATGGCGGAGGAGCGCTGGCTCCAGGTCTCCGGCGGGGCGAAGGCGGCCTGCAGCTCCTCGGCGATGGCGTCGGCGCTCGCGAGGTCCGCGTAGCCGATCTTCAGGTTGAGGTCGAGGTCCACGTCGCGCTTGGCCTCGCCGGTGATGCGGCGCTGGGCGTTGCGGATCGACTCCATCAGCTCCGGCGTGATGAGGCGCGGGCCGCGGTCGGTGTAGAAGAACATGCGCCCGCTGGAGAGAGCCTCCTGGATGACCTTAGGCGACTTGCCCTCGGGGTCGATGCCGATGGCGAAGCGGAAGCCGTCGTTCTCCTCGGACGCGTCGCACTTCGCCTTGGCGAGGTCGACGTTGCGGAGCGAGTGCGAGAGGTTGTGCGTGAAGAAGGCGTCGTTGTCCGTCATCAGCAGCTTGTGATGGCGGGCGAGGAAGTTCAGGACCTGGATGGTGCCCGCGAGGTACCATTCGCGGGTGGTGGTCTCGAGCGTGAAACCGCTGCGCTGCAGGACGTCGCGGAGCTCGGCGACGGGGCCGGAGGACTGCTGGGGCAGGCGGATGCGCAGCCACTTCATCGAGCCGTCGACCCAAGGGCGGTCTTCGCGGCCGCGTTCCTGGGAGCGGACCTCCTGCTCCTCGGGGCCGTCGTCGACGGCCTCGCCGGCGGCGTTGGTCTGCGGGGTGGCGACGGGTTCGTCGAGGTGTTCGTGGACCTTGTCCAGCTGGTCGCCGTCCCACGCGAGCGGGGTCTCCGGCGCGTTGGCCATGCGGAAGATCCGCAGGCCCTTGCCGATGGCGAGCAGCTGGCGGAGGTGGCGGCGGGTGAGCGGCAGGATGCCCTGCAGCTTGCCGTGGCACAGGTTCTCGAGGATCGCCAGGAAGAAGACCGTGTCGGGCTCGATCGTCCAGGCCTTGCCGCGGTCGAGGTTCTCCGGCGCGACCTGGACGCCGTCGACGCGCAGTTCGAGGCGGCAGATGATCTCGTCGCGCACGGCGGCGGTCGCGATGTTCGGGGGGACGATGAAGCGCACCTCGATGGGCGTGCCGCGTTTGTCCGAAAGGGTGAGGGATTTGAGCCGGGGTCCTGCCGGGGTCGTCTCCGCTTGCTTTGCTTTTTCCTTCTTCGTGTCCGTCGTCTTCTCCTTGGCCGGGGCCGTCGTCGGCGGTTTGCCAGGCGGGGCGGCGGGCTTGGCCGGCGGCGCGGGCTCGGCTTTCAAGTAGCCTTCCTTGGCGGCTAGTACCAGGTAGGCCGCGACGGAGTGGACGCAGAGCTTCCTTCGGCCGACCGAGACTTCGCAGCCGCACTCGTTGCGCTGGAAGGTGACGGAGCGGAGGTTCCAGCGGGCTTCGCGGGATTCGGTGCCGTCGTCCACGAGGGCTTCCGCCACCGGGGGCGTCCAGAGGGCCTTCTTCACCTTGCCCTTGGCCACCAGCTCCTTGGCGAGGAGCACGGTCGCGCCGCCCGCGAGATCGATGAGATCGTCTTCGGAGATGTTGGGCAACGGCTGACGCGGCGCCATGGTGAGGGTGTGCGGTGAAAAGCGTCGTCCGAACGGACGCGCCAAAGGAGGGAAAACCAAGCGGGAAGACGTATCGCCTAGACGGCGACGTCTTGGACCGGGACTCCAGGGTGCATCTCGAAGATGCCCACGGGGGTCGTCGGGCCTGTCATCACGATGGAATAATCCTCACCGATGCCAATGATAATCTGCCCGCCGGGCATATTTACCGTCAAATCCGCCTCAACCAGGCCCATTTTGCGGGCCACGGCGGCCGAAGCCGAGGACGACGAGCCGGAGGCCATGGTGTAGCCGGCCCCGCGTTCCCAGATCTCGATGCGGACGTTCTGCCGGTCGAGGATCTTCATGAACTGCACGTTGGTGCGGTTGGGGAAATTCGGGTGCGTCTCGAGGTGCGGTCCGTAAGTCTTGGCGAGGTCGGGCGTGAGGTCGTCGACCGGGATCACGCAGTGCGGGTTGCCGACGGTCGCGGCCCAGTACTTGAAAGTCTTGCCGAGGACGGTGATCTCTTCGCCGAGGACTTCACGGTCGGCGCCGACGTGCGGGATGACCGGCGCGCGGAAGGAGACCTTGCCCATCTCCACGCGGATGCGGTCACCGCCGTCGAAGACTTCGCAGCGGACGATGCCGCCGAGGGTGTGCAGCTTGAACTCCTGGCCTTCCTTGATGCGCTTCGTCTCCAGGAGGTGGCGGCAGAAGATGCGGATGCCGTTGCCGGACTTCTCGGCTTCGGAGCCGTCGGGGTTCAGGATGCGCAGGCCGAAGGTGCCGTCGGTCCGGTCGATCGGGCCGTAGAGGATGCCGTCGGAACCGAGGCCGAAGTGGCGGTGGCAGACCTTGCGGATGGCTTCCGGCGAGAAAAGGGCGGGGCAGTCCTTGGGCTCGAGGACGAGGTAGTCGTTGCCGAGGGCGTGGTATTTGGCGAAACGCATGGTCGTGTTCTGATTGGGCGTTCGGGGCGGTCTTGGCAAGCAAGGGGTGGCCAATCTGTCGGCTTGGTTTCCCGCTCGGCCGGGTTTATTACCCTCGCATGCGACTCCTACCCTTGGTTGCCCTCTCCTGCGTGCTCACCGCCTTCGCGGCCGAGAAGCGTCCGCCCAACATCGTGCTGCTTTATTCCGATGACATCGGCTGGGGCGACCTCGGTTGCTACGGCGCGAAGGTCATCCCGACCCCTCATCTCGACCGGCTCGCCGCGCAGGGCACCCGTTTCACGGCGGGCTATTGCACCTCCGCGACCTGCACGCCCTCCCGCTATTCGCTGCTCACCGGCGAATACGCCTGGCGCCGTCAGGGCACCGGCGTGCTGCCCGGCGACGCGCGCCTGATCATCAAGCCCGGTCGGCCGACGATGGCGGCCGGTCTCGCGAAGCTTGGCTACGCCACGGGCGTGGTCGGCAAATGGCATCTCGGGCTGGGCGCCGGCGACGTGGATTGGAACAAGCGGATCGAGCCGTCGCCGAATCAGATCGGTTTCACCTATTCGTTCATCATGGCCGCCACCGGCGACCGCGTGCCGACGGTCTTCGTGGAAGACGGCGCCGTGGTCGGTCTCGACCCGAAGGATCCGATCGAGGTCAGCTACAAGCAGCCTTACCCGGGCGATCCCGACCTCAAGACCGACGCCGAGCGCGCCAAGCTCAAGATGAACTGGTCCCACGGCCATAACATGGCCCTCGTCAACGGCGTCGGCCGCATCGGCTGGATGAAGGGCGGCAAGGCCGCGTTGTGGGACGACGAGACGATGGGCGACACCTTCGCCGAGAAGGCCTGCGGGTTCATCGCCCGGAACAAGGACAAGCCGTTCTTCCTGTATTACGCCTCCCACGAGAACCACGTCCCGCGCGTCCACCACCCCCGCTACGCAGGCCGGACCCCGCTCGGCCCGCGCGGCGACGCGGTGGTCGCGTTCGACGACCAGGTCGGCCGCATCCTCGCCGAGCTCGACAAGCAGGGCCTCGCCGAGAACACGCTGGTGATCTACACCTCCGACAATGGTCCGGTGCTGGACGACGGCTACCAGGATAAGGCCGTCGAACTGAACAAGCAGGCCGCCCATGCTCCGGCCGGCCCCTTCCGCGGCGGCAAATACAGCATCCTCGAAGGCGGCACGCGCGTGGGTTTCATCGCCCGCTGGCCGGGGCATACGCCCGCCGGCAAGGTCTCCGACGCGCTCATCTCACAGGTCGACCTGCCGGCCGTCTTCACCAGGGTCGCCGGCGGCGACCCGGCGGATTTCCTCAAGCTGGACTCGGTCGACACGTCCGCGGCCCTCGCGGGCGGGCCGGGCCGCGAGACCCTCATCTCCAGCACCCAGGGCAACCATCTCTCCATCCGCGACGCGCGTTGGAAGTTCATCTCCGGCGTCGGGGCGCCCGCCAAGGGCAAGAAGGCGCAGGGGCCCGTCGTGGACCTGCTGGGCTCCGAGGCCGACCAGGCCGCCGACCGGCGCGATCAGGCCGGCCCGCGGCTCTTCGACCTGCAGAACGACCCCGGCGAACGGAACAACGTCGCCAAGGAGCACCCCGAGGTGGTCGCCCGGCTCAAGGCCCTGCTCGAGGCCCAGCGCGCGAAAGGCGTCGCCCAGCCGTTGCCGCTCTGAGCGGCCATTATTCCGCCGTCCGGACTTCTCCCGACTTGAAGCGGGAGAGGGAAGGGTGATGCTCGGCGCATGAGCCAGACTCCCCTCCGTGTCCTCTGCGTCGGCGCCGGCCACATGGGCCGTTCCCATGCGCTCGCGTATCATAAGCTGCCCGGCTTCCGCATCGTCGGGCTGGTCACCCGCTCCCCGGAATCCCGCGCGAAGCTCAACGCCGAGCTCGGCGGCGGCTACCCGGAATACGCCGACTTCCACGCCGCGCTCCGGGCGACCAAGCCCGACGCGGTCTCCATCTCGAGCTACCCGGACACCCATGCCGAATACGCCGTCGCCGCGCTGGACGCGGGCTGCCACGTGTTCGTGGAGAAGCCCCTCGCGGTCACCGTGGCCGAAGCCGAGCAGATCGTCGCCAAGGCCAAGGCGGTGAAGCGCAAGGTCGTCATCGGCTACATCCTCCGGCATCACCCGGCCTGGACGCAGTTCATCCGGACCGTGCAGACGCTCGGCAAGCCGCTCGTCATGCGCATGAACCTCAACCAGCAGAGCTTCGGCGACATGTGGAAGACGCACAAGTCCCTCATGCAGACGTGCAGCCCCATCGTCGACTGCGGCGTCCATTACGTCGACATCATGTGCCTGATGACCGGCAGCCGGCCCGTCCGCGTCTCGGGCCTCGGCGCCCGGCTCTCCGACGAACTCCCGGCGGGCATGGTCAACTACGGCCACCTGCAGGTGACCTTCGCCGACGGTTCCGTCGGCTGGTATGAGGCCGGCTGGGGTCCGATGATGTCCGAGGAAGCCTTCTTCGTGAAGGACGTCATCGGCCCGAAGGGCTGCGTCTCCATCGTCGCCGGCAAGGCCGCGCAGGCCGGCAACTCCGCCGACGTCGACTCCCACTCCGCCGCGCAGGCGCTCAAGGTCCACCATGCCGCCCTCGGCGCCGACGGCCGGTTCCTGCGGCCCGACGAGATCGTGCCGACCGAGGCCGATCCCGGCCATGACGGGCTCTGCGAGCGCGAGCAGGTCTACTTCGAGAAGGCCATCCGGGAGGATCTCGACCTCGCCGGGCACATGGACGACGCCGTGAACTCGATGCGCATCGTCGCCGCGGCCGACCGGTCGTTCCGCGAAGGCCGGACGATCGACCTCTGACCGACGATGGCGCACCCGAACGTCGTCTTCATGGGCGTCTGCGGCTGCGGTAAGAGCACCGTCGCGGAACTCTACGCGCGCCGGACCGGCGCGACGCTGGTCGAGGCCGACGCCTTCCATCCGCCCGCGAACATCGCGAAGATGAGCGCCGGCACGCCGCTGACCGACGCCGACCGCGCCGGCTGGCTCGCGGCGATGGCGGACCGCCTGGCCGCGGGCAAGGCGCGCGGCGAGGCGATGGTCCTCACCTGTTCCGCGCTGAAGAAGGCTTATCGTGACCGCCTGCGTCAAGGCGACCCGGACCTGTCCTTCGTCTTCCTCGACGGCAGCCGCGAACTTCTCCAGGCGCGGATGGACGCGCGTAAGGGTCACTTCATGCCGCCGGGCCTGCTCGGCAGCCAGCTCGCCTCGCTGGAGCGCCCCGATCCCGTCGCGGAGAAGTGCCTGCATGTCAGCATCACGCTCACGCCGGAGCAGATCTGCGAGACCGTGGCCTTGGCGATGCGTCGCTTCGCCTGAAAAGCAGAAGGCCCGCCGGTGCGGGCCTTCGTCAGGGGAGCCGGGAGGCCTTACTTCTTCCAGTTGACCTTGGAGGGCTCGATCACGCTCGTCTTGTCGAGGGTCGGGAAGCCCTCCGGCACGGGCAGGGTGACCTTGCCGGTCGCGGCCCACTCCGTGGAGCGGGCGAGGATCGTCTGGAAGCCCACGCAGTGCAGGGCGTCGAAGGTCGTGTCGCCGGTCCAGAGGTGGCCCATCGAGGTGGTCACCACGCGGCCCTTGTTGAAGGGCGCGTACCAGACCATGGGCTCATGCATGTCGGTGCCGCCGAACTCCGGCTTGGAGAAGGAGCTCGCGAGGACGTGCATGTGGTCGGCGCTGCCGCGCATGCGGCCGTAGAGCTCGTCGGTGGCGTGGAGCCACTCGGCGGGCAGGCCCTGCATGATCGGGTGGGCGGCGTCGCGGGTCTTGAGCGTGAAGACGTGCTTGGCGCCGTGGCCGGAGCCGAAGCCTTTGCCCTGGATCTTCTCCTCGGCGTCGACGAGCGCGACGGCCTGGCCGGTCTTGTCGTCGACGGCGATGCGCTTGCCGAAGGTGGCGCCGCGCCAGCCGCAGCAGATCATCTCGTTGAAGTTGTCCCAGCCGGTGAAGGCGTTGTTCGCGGCGTGCACGTTGACGAGGCCGCCGCCGTTCATCACGAACTCGGTGAAGGTGTCCTTCATCGTGGTGCCCCATTCCGGGCCGTTGTAGTTGTTCACGATGACCTGGTAGTCGGCGAACTTCGGCGCCCACTGTTCCCACTCGGCGGCGTGGGCCTTGACGAAGGCGGCCTCCTCGGCGTTCCACTCCTTCATCGCGGCGTCGAAGGCCTTCTTCGCGGCGGCGTCGCCGGCCTTGGGACGGCCCGGCTTGGGCTTGGCGAAACCGGCGGGCGCGGTGGCGACGGTCACGGTGAAGCGGCCGGTGGCCTCGAGCGTGGCCTTGCAGGCCTCGGTCGTGCGGACCCAGTCATGGTTGTTGCGGCCGTCGAGGATGAGGACGCGAATCTTGTCGGCCGCCTCGAGAGGCAGGGCCAGGAGGGCGAGCAGGGCGCAAAGCCCGAGCTTGAGCAGGGATTTCATGGGGAGGTCCCCATTGGTGGCCATTTCCCGGGACTGGGCGAGCGTTTTCAAGACCGGTCCAAGGAGCGGTAGTGGATGGCTTCCAGAAGATGGCCGGTGGCGATCCGTTCCGCTCCGGCGAGGTCGGCGATGGTCCGGGCGACGCGGAGGATGCGGTCGTAAGCCCGGGCGGACAGGCCCAGCTTCTCCATCGCCTGCTGGAGCAGGTCGCCTTGGGCGCGCTCGAGGGCGCAATGTTCGCGGAGCTCGCGGCCGCCGAGCAGGGCGTTGCAGCCGCCCGGGCGGCCGCCGAAGCGTCGCCGCTGAAGGGCCCGGGCGGCCTCGACCCGGGCGCGCATCGTCGCCGAAGTCTCGCCGGGCGCGGCGTCACGGAGTTCTTCCAAGGAGAGCGCCGGCGCCTCGACCTGGATGTCGATCCGGTCGAGCAGCGGGCCCGAGATCTTGCCGCGGTAGCGGCGGACCTGCATGGGCGAGCAGACGCACTCGCGCCGGCGGTCGCCGAGGTGGCCGCACGGGCACGGATTCATGGCCGCGACGAGCATCAGCCGCGCGGGCAGGGTGACTTTCGCCGCGGCCCGCGAGACGGTCACCTGGCCGTCCTCGAGCGGCTGACGGAGGACTTCGAGCGCGGTGCGCCGGAATTCCGGGAGCTCGTCGAGGAAGAGCACGCCGAGATGCGCCAGCGAGACTTCGCCCGGGCCGGGCATGCTGCCGCCGCCGATCAGGCCGATGTCGCTGATGGTGTGGTGCGGCGACCGGAAGGGACGTTGCCAGCCGCGGCGGCCGTCGGTGAGCCCCGTGCCGGCGGCGGAATGCACGCCGAGGATCTCGAGGAACTCCTCCGCCTCCGGGCGCGGCAGGATCGTCGGGATGCGTTTCGCGATGAGCGACTTGCCCGAGCCTGGCGGGCCGATCATCAGCAGGTTATGGCCGCCGGCCGCGGCGACTTCGACCGCCCGGCGGATCGCCAGCTGGCCTTTGACTTCCGCGAAGTCCGGTTGGCCTTCGCTGGAGACGGCTTCGGCGGGCGGCGCCGCGAGCGGCGTGACGGGTTTCTCGCCGGTAAGGAAGCGGAGGGCGCCGTCGAGGGTGTCGGCCGGGATCGCCTCGATGCCGCCGACGAGCGCGGCCTCCTCGGCCGACGCGCGGGGGAGGATGACGCCGCGCAGGCCGGACTTGCGCGCGAGGATGGCCATGGCCACGCCGCCGCGCACCGGCCGGGTCGCCCCGCTCAGGCCCAGTTCGCCCGCGATGAGGTAACGTTGTAGGAACTTCCGGTCCATCTGGCCGGTCGACGCCGCGATGCCCAAGGCGATGGGCAGGTCGTAGATCGCGCCTTCTTTCTTCAGGTCCCCCGGGGCGAGGTTGATGGTGGTCCGGGTCTCCGGGAGCCGGAGTCCGCTGTTCTGCAGGGCGGACTGCACCCGCTCTTCGGATTCCTTGACCGCGGCGTCGGGCAGCCCGACGAGCCAGAGGCCGAGCTCGCCCTTCTCGCCGGTGTTCACCTCGATCTCGACCGGCACGGCCTCGACGCCGACCAGCGCGGCGGAACGGATGACGGAAAGCATGCCGAAGGGCAGGGGGTCGTCGCCCGGGGCACAACCCCCGACGCCTAGGGCTCAAAGCCTAGCAAAACCGCCCATTCCCGGGCGGATTACCTTGGCAACCCGGCCCCGGTTCCGCTGTCTCATCAGTTGCCCCGCATGACTTTCCGCGCCGCCATCCTCGGTCTCCTCCTGCTGCCCCTCGGCGCCGCCGGGGCGCTGCCGCTTTTCCTGGAGAAGCACTGCGTCGAGTGCCATGACGCCGAGACGAAGAAAGGCGGCCTGGACATGACCGCGCTCAAGTCCGACCTGCAGGACCCGAAGTCCTTCGCCGCCTGGGTCAAGATCCACGACCGGACCGTCCAAGGTGAGATGCCGCCCAAGAAGAAGGCGCGACCTGCCGCCGCCGAACAGGCCGCCTACCTCGGTGAACTTTCCGCCCGGCTGCTCCGCGAGGACGCCGCGCGCATCGCCGCGCAAGGACGTTCGGTCGAGCGACGCATGAACCGCTTCGAATACGAGAACGCGGTCCGCGACCTGCTGCAGGCTCCGTGGCTCGACATCAAGGAATCGTTGCCGGAAGACACCGAGGCGCATCGCTACAACAAGAGCGGCGAGGCCTTGGACGTATCTCATGTCCAGCTCCAGCGCACGCTCACGGCGGCCGAGGAGGCCCTCCGCTCGGCCTTCGTCTCTTCCGTCGCGCCCGCGGACACCGCCACCCGCCGCCATTACGCCCGCCAGCAAGGCAGCTACGTCGGCAAGATGAAGTTCTCGGAGTTCAACATGTCGCCCGAACGGGCGACCTTCCCGACGCTCGGTTTCAAAGGGCAGCCCGAGGTGCGCGCCGGCAACGCCCCCGCGACCGTGGGCAAGGCCGATCCCATCCTGCGTGACGAGGAGGGCGTGGGCGTCGTGCACGGCTCCTATGAGCCCGTCGAGCCTTGGTTCGGGACCTTCCGCGCCCCGCAGGCCGGACGTTATCTGATCAAGCTCTGCGGGCATTCGGTCTGGGTCGGCCCGGGGAAGACGAAATCCAAAGGTCAGGTGCGCTGGCAGATCCCCGACCTGGATGATATCTCCAAGGGCCGTCGTGCCGAGCCGGTCACGGTCTACGCCCTCACGCCCCCGCGCGTGCTCCGCCGCATCGGCACGATCGACCTCGGGGCCGACGTGACCGTCGCCGAGCTCGACGTCGTGCTGAAGGCCGGCGAAAGCATCCAGATCGACGTCACCCGTTTCTTCCGTTCCCGTCCGGGTCCCTCCCGCGCGCAGAACCCGCTCGCCACGCCCGAAGGTCAGCCCGGCCTGGTCATGCGCTGGATCGACGTGAAGGGGCCGCTCGCTCCGCAGTGGCCGGCCGCCCCTTATGCGGTGCTGTTCGATGACCTGCCGGTCAAGGCCGCGCCCAAAGGCGCCGCCCTTCCTTACGCCGTCACGCCGCGCGACCCCGCCGCCGACGCCGAGCGTCTCCTGCGGCGTTTCGTCCGCGCCGCCTACCGTCGCCCGGTCTCCGCGTCCGAAGAGATCCGTTTCCTGCCGGTCATCCAGGGCGCCCTGAAGTCGGGCAGCTCCTTCGCGGAGGCGATGCTCTCGGGCTACGCCGCCGTGCTCTGCTCGCCGCAGTTCCTCTATCTGCGCGAGGCGCCCGGCCCGTTGGACGACCATGCGTTGGCCGCCCGCCTGAGCTTCTTCCTGTGGAACTCGCCGCCCGACGCCGAACTCCGCGCCATGGCCGACGCGAAGAAGCTGCGCGACCCCGCCGTGCTGCGCGCCCAGACCGACCGCCTCCTCGCCGATGCCCGCTCGCGGCGTTTCGTCGAGGCCTTCACGGACTACTGGCTCGAGCTGCGCAAGGCCGGCGCCAACGACCCGGACAGCGTGCTGTATCCCGATTACTATCTCGACGACCACCTGCTGGACTCGGCCCGCGACGAGAGCCATGAGACCTTCGCCGAGCTCCTGCGCGGCAACCTGCCGGCCCGCGCCGTCGTCGACGCCGACTTCGTCTTCGTGAATGAACGCCTCGCCTCGCTCTACCAGCTGCCGCCGGTCGAAGGCGTGAAGCTGCGCAAGGTGTCCCTGCCCGCCGGCAGCGTGCGCGGTGGTTTCATGACGCAGGCGGCCGTGCTCAAGGTCACCGCCAACGGCACCACGACCTCGCCCGTGATCCGCGGCGCCTGGGTCATGGAGCGCATCCTCGGCCGCAAGCCGCCGCCCCCGCCGCCCAGCGTGCCCGCCGTCGAGCCCGACACCCGCGGCGCCGTCACGATCCGCCAGCAGCTGGAGAAGCACCGCACGCTCGAATCCTGCGCGTCCTGTCACACCAAGATCGATCCGCCCGGGTTCGCGCTCGAGAGCTTCGACGTCATGGGCGGCTTCCGCGAGCGCTACCGCGCCTTGGACGGCAAGACCCCCGAGGTCGGCATCGGCAAGAACGGCCAGGCCTTCGCCTTCCACAACGCGCTGCCGATCGAGACCTACGGCGAACTCGACGGCAAGGCGTTCAAGGACATCCGTGACTTCAAGCGCCTCGTCGCCGCCGACGAACGCCAGCTGGCGCGCAACCTCGTCGGCCAGCTCGCCGTCTACGCCACCGGGGCCCCCGTGGGCTTCGCCGACCGCGCCAAGGTCGAGGTCGTCCTCGATGGCGCCCAGGCCGGTCGTTACGGCGTCCGCGACCTCGTCCGCGGACTTGTCACCAGCGAACTCTTCCTTAACAAGTAAACCTACCCCGATGGCCTCTTACCGTCCCGCCCAGGCTCCTTTCGTCGCGTTCAAGCGCGCGGTCTCCCGCCGCCGCTTCCTCGCCGGCACCGGCGTGCTCCTCGCCCTGCCGATGCTCGACGCGATGACGCCCGCCTTCGCGGCTTCCCCGGCGCCGGCCGCCAAGCCCCGCCGCATGCTGGGCATCTGCAACAACCTCGGGCTCGTCCCGGATTACTTCTTCCCGACCGGCAAGGGGAAGGACTACAAGCCTTCGCCGTACCTCGAGCTCCTGCAGGCGCATCGTGACGACTTCAGCGTCTTCTCCGGCGTCTCGCACCCGGACGTCGACGGCGGCCACCCGGCCGACAACTGCTTCCTCACCGCGGCGCCCCACCCGAGCAGCGGCGGTTTCCGCAACACGATCTCCCTCGACCAGTTCATGGCCGAACGCATCGGCCACCTCACGCGCTTCCCGTCGATGACCCTCGGCGTGAACTGCGCCCGTGGTTCGCGCAGCCTTTCCTGGACCGCCGGCGGCGTGATGATCCCGACCGAGGAACGCGCCTCCGAGGTCTTCCGGAAGATGTTCATGGGCGGTTCGGAAGCGGAGGTCCGGGCCCAGGAGCGCCGGCTCCAGCTCGGCCAGAGCATCCTCGACGCCGTGGGCGGTCAGGCCGGCGAGCTGCGCCGTACCATGGGCGCGCGCGACCGCGACCGCCTCGACCAGTATTTCACCAGCGTCCGCGAGCTCGAGCAGCGCATGCAGATGTCCAAGGAGTGGGAGCGCAAGCCGCGCCCGGTGGCGACCACGCCGGCCCCGCGTGACCCGGGCAGCCCCAAGGAGTACATGGACAAGGTCCGCCTGATGTACGATATGGCCCGGCTCTGCTTCGAGACCGACTCCTCGCGCGCCGTCACCCTCATGCTGGACAGCGTCAACACCCCGGCGCTCGACATCGACCACGTCCATACGACCACCGACGGCTACCACAGCCTCTCGCATCACGGCCGCTCGCCCAAGAAGCTCGAGCAGCTCAAGCAGATCGACAGCATGCACATGACGCTGCTCGCCAAGCTGATGACCGACCTCAAGGCCGCGAAGGAGGACGGGCAGTCTCTCCTGGACCGCACGATGATCCTGTACGGCAGCAATCTCGGCAACGCCAGCGCCCACACGACCACGAACCTGCCGACCCTGCTCATGGGCGGCGGTTTCAAGCATGGCCAGCACCACGTCTTCGACACCGAGAACAACTACCCGCTGCCGAACCTCTACGTCTCCATGCTCCAGCGCATGGGCATCGAGGCGGACAAGTTCGCCTCGTCCACCGGCACGCTCCGCGGTCTGGACTTCGTCGGCTAATCGCCGGAAAGCGGCCGTTTGGGCGGCGTTAGGCGCTTGCCCGGCAGGGGCGGGGTAGGACAGTCTGGGCGGACCCCGCCATGAAGATCCAGCAGCACAAGGACGCCGTCGCCCTGGGCCGGGCCGCGGCCGCGCACGGCGCCCGCGAGCTCCGCGCCATCCTCGCCCGCCAGCCCCGCGCCAACCTCATCGTCGCCACCGGCGCCAGCCAGTTCGAGACGTTGAAGCATCTCGTGAAGGAGCCTGGCATCGACTGGACCAAGGTCACGGTCTTCCATCTCGACGAATACGTCGGCCTGCCGGAATCCCATGGCGCGAGCTTCCGCAAGTATCTCCGCGAACGCTTCATCGACCTGTTGCCGGCCAAGCCCGAGTTCGTGCCGGTGGACGCCGACGCGCCGGATCTCGCCGCCGAGCTGAAGCGTCTCAACGCGCGCCTCGCGGCCTGCCCGATCGACCTGTGCTTAGCCGGCATCGGCGAGAACTCGCACCTCGCCTTCAACGATCCGCCCGCGGACTTCGAGACCGAGGTGCCCTACATCGTCGTGAACCTCGACCAGGCCTGCCGTCAGCAGCAGTTCGGCGAAGGCTGGTTCCCGACCTTCGACGACGTGCCCAAGCAGGCCGTGTCGATGTCCATCCGCCAGATCATGAAGAGCGCGCGGATCATCCTGTCGGTGCCGGACCGGCGGAAGGCCGCCGCCGTGAAAGGCACGGTCGAGGGTCCCGTGACGCCGACCTGTCCCGCGTCGATCGTGCAGCGTCACGCCGACTGCACCTTGTACATCGACGACGCGGCCGCGGCCGAGCTCGCCCGCTGAAGCCGTGCCCGCTTCCTCCGAACGCATCCTCGGCCGCGATCCCGTCACCGGACGCGGCCTGGCCGTGGAGATCGAAGCCGGCGTGATCCGGTCGGTGGCGTTCGCCGAGCATGGTGAAAAGCGCTGGCTGAGCGCGGGCTTCGTCGACCTGCAGGTCAACGGCTACGCCGGCCATGACCTCAACGGCCCGACCCTCGACGTCGCGACCGTGCGCGCCCTCTGCCGCGCGTTGCTCAAGGTCGGCGTCACGACCTTCCTGCCGACGCTGGTCACGGCGCCGGAAGCACGCCTCGTGTCCGCCCTGCGGGTCATCCGGGAGGCCTGCGCCGCGCATCCGGAGGTCGCCGCGATGATCGCGGGCGTCCATGTCGAAGGGCCGCACATCGCGCCCGAGGACGGTCCCCGCGGGGCGCATCCGGCGGCGGACGTGCGGCCTCCTGACGTCGCTGAATTCGACCGCTGGCAGGAAGCCGCCGGCGGACTCGTCCGGCTCGTCACGCTCTCGCCCCATTGGCCGGAGGCCCCGGCTTACGTTCGCCATCTCGTGAAGTCCGGCGTGGTCGTCTCGCTCGGTCACACCGCCGCCGACGCCGCCCAGATCGCCGCCGCGGTGGACGCCGGGGCGACGCTTTCGACCCACCTCGGCAACGGCTCGCACGCGTTGCTGAACCGCCGGCATAATCACCTCTGGCCCCAGTTGGCGGATGATCGCCTGACGGCGATGTTCATCGCTGACGGCCATCACCTCACGTCCGCCCAGCTGAAGGTAATGCTGCGGGCGAAAGGTCTCGGGCGATCCCTCGTCGTTTCGGATGCCGTCGCGCTGGGCGGCATGTCGGCGGGCAAGTATCAGGCTCCGGTCGGAGGCAAGGTCGAGCTGCGCGCCGATGGTTGTCTCGTGCTGGACGACGGGACGGGCAACTACCTCGCCGGGGCCGCCTTGCCGATGCTCGCGGCGGTGCCGGTCTTGGTCGGTCAGGTCGGGCTGACTTTCGGGGAAGCCCTGGCCTTGATGACGAGCTCGCCTGGCCGGATGGTCGGGGGCAGGGGGGTGCTGGCCGCAGGGCAGCCGGCGGATCTGGTTGCCTTGGCGTGGGACGGCGGTTCGACCCTGCCGCAGGTGGTCGCGGTCTGGTCGAGAGGCGTAAGGTCGGCATGACCCTTGGGCGCATCGATTTTATCGATGCGTGGTCCGCACCAAAGCCTCGCTTGCCTCCGGAATAGAGGCATTTTCCCCTTATGCACTCCATTGAGCCGTTAGCCGTGATCCTGGTCTTGGGCCTGATCGGCTTCCTGATCTATCTGCCGGTCCGCTTCTTCCTGCTCATCGGCCAGGTCAAGGCGCTTGAAAAGACCGTCCGCGATCTCGCCGCTCGTCAGCCTGGCCAGGCCTCGGTGGCCGCTCCCGTCGAAGCCAAGCCCGCCGCCGGAGCGGCTGCTCCACTCGGCGCGCCCGCCGCCGAACTGCCGCCGCCGCTGCCGCCGCGACCGTCGGCTCCCGTCGCCGTGGTCGCGAGCGGACCGGATCCGCTCGCCGAGCGACTCCGGGATCTCGGCGTCCTGCCGCCGGCCGAACTCAAGGGCGAGTACGCGCTGGGAGCCTGGTGGGCCGTACGTATCGCCGGCGTCCTCGCCGTGGCCGCGGTCGTCTTCCTGGGGCTCTGGCTGAACCTCCGTTCCACCATTCCGCCGATCGTCCGCGTCCTCGAGGTCGCCCTGGTCGGCGCCGGCCTCTTCTGGGGCGGTCTGCGGCTTTCCGCCAAGCGGGCCGACCTCGGTCAGGTCGTCGCGGCGTCCGGCCTGGCGGTCTGGCAGTTCGCGGCGTGGGCCACCTACGGGCTCGATAAGATGCGCGTCTGCGACAGCCCGGCTTCGGCCGCCGTCGTCCAATTCGTCGTGGCTCTGGGCGTCGCCTTCGTCGCCTTGGCCCGGCGGAGCAAATTGTTCGCGCAGCTCGCGGTGCTCTTCGCGGCCGTCGCCGTGTATTTCTCCGTCGGCACGGAGGCGGGAGCCGCGCAGACCGCCACGGGGGCGGCCTTGGTCGCCCTCCTGGGCGTCATCCTCATGGTGCGTGGTCCGTGGGGTTCCGCCGGCGTGCTCGGCCTCGTCGGTTCGCAGGTCTGCCTGCTTTTCCTTTACGACGCGATCCCCTCGAAGGGGGCGGATTACCTTCCGCTGCAGCTCGCCGCCCTGGCTTCTTTCCTCTTCCTTTGGTTCGGTGAACGTCAGGTCAAGGACGACGCGGTCTTCCTCGGTCGGGACACGCGCGCGGCGTTCCAGCTGAGCGCCTTCTTCGCGCCCGCCTTGCTGGTCCTCTTCTTCGCCGCGGGCGGAGAGCAGGCCCGCGCGACCGCGTCGTTGCTGATCGCCGCCGTGGCCGGCCTCGCCGGGCTCGCCGAGCGTGGGCGCAATCGCCTCGTCTGCGAAGTCCTGCTGCTAGGAGCCGTGGGCTTCGTCGCGGCCGGTCTCGCCTGGCTGGCCGATCCGCACCTCGTCTGGCTCATCTGGGCCCTGGCCGCCGCGGGCACGTTGGTCGTCGGTACGCGGACTCGCTCGGAGCTCGTCCGTTGGTCGGCCGAGCTCCTCGGCGGCGTGACCGCCTTCGCCTTCATCGACCATCCGCCAGGGCAGCCTTGGCTGGCCTTGGCCGGCGTCGCGGCGTTCGGCCTGCTGCTGGCTTTCCGCGAGGACTGGGAGCGGGTCTCGCCTTGGCAGCAGCTCCGCCGGGTCATCGGCATCCTCGGCGTGGCGGTGGTCGTCCTCTTCGTGCAGCAGGGCCTGCCGAAGGCGGACAACGGCTGGCCTTGGCTGGTCGTGCTGCTCGTCGCCGCCGTGCGTTTCCGGCCGGCGCTCCTGTGGGCCGCTTTGCCGGCTTATCTTTTCACGGCGGTCGTGGTGGTGTTCTGGCGTTGGCTCGTCGGTTCCGCCGGTTCGTCGGCCTGGTGCGCCGCCTGGGCCGCCCTGCTGGTCATCCTGAACACCGGCGCCCTGTGGCGGCTGCTCGGTCGTCCGGAAGCCTTCGCCATGGTCCTCCGTCGTGCCCTGGCCTTGATCACCGCGGTGATGGCCTACGCCTTCGCCGCCGCCCTGGCCAGGAGCCTGCTGCCGGACGCGAGGGAAGCTTGGTCGCCCGCCGCTTGGCAGCTCGCTCTGACCTGGGCCGGCGGAGCGGTATTGCTGGTGGGCGTGACCGCCCTCTGGCGTCGTCTCGGCGCCGTGCCGTCGGAGCTCTCCTTGGCGGCGCTGGGCGCGCTGGGCGGTTTCTTCACCCAGGGGGTCATGGTCTCCGGCTCGGGACTGACCGGCCTTGGTCTGGCGCACGCGCCCTTCGTGCTGTTCGGTCTGGCCGGCGTGCTTCACTTCCTTGCCGTCCATACCGGCGGTCAAGGCGGCTGGGGCACCGCCCAGCGGGCCATCCTCGGGGTCTTGGCGCTTTTTGTCGTGAGTTTCGCCATGCTCTCTCATCTGCCTGGCGCCGGCGTCTCGCTCTTCTGGGCTCTGGCCGCGGTGCTCACCTTCGTCCTCGGCCACCTTCTCGGTACGCGCTCTTTCCGCATGCTGGGCCTGGTCGGGCTCGTCATCGCCGCCGCCCGCGTGCTGACGCACGACATCACCGACCTCCTCGGCCGGATCGTCGCCTGCGGCGCCTTGGCCGTGGCCTTCTTCGGCATCGCCTGGCTCTACGGCCGCATCACCGCCGAGCAGAAGGGCGACTGAACCGGCATGCGTCCGCTCCGCTACGACGGTCACGTCCACCTCGTGGGCAACGGTCTCTCGGGGAGCGGCTGCTGGCTCCGTCTGGACGGACTCTGGCATCGGGTCCTCGGCGAGGTGATGCGCCGCACCATCGGCCTGGAGGCGAAGGCGACCGCGCCGGAGTTCGACGCGGCCTTCGTCGCGCATCTCGCGGCCCTGGTCGCCGACTCCTCTTTGGACGCCGCGTTGTTGCTGGCGCAGGACGAAGTCTATGACGAGGAAGGCCGTAAGCTGGACTTCGGCTCGTTCTACGTGCCCAACGAATACCTCTTCCGGGTCTGCGCCCGGCACCCGGTCTTCGTCCCGGCCGTCTCGATCCATCCCGGCCGGAGGGACGCGCTCGAGGAGCTGGAGCGTTGCCTCGCGGCCGGCGCGCGGGCGTTGAAGCTCCTGCCGAACTGCCAGAACGTGGACTGCTCGTCGCCGCGGTACGACGAGTTCTGGCGAAGGATGGCGGCCGCCGGACTGCCGTTCCTCTGTCACACCGGAGGGGAGATGACCGTCCCGGTGATCAACCGCGCGTATCAGGATCCGCGGATCCTCCGCCGGCCGCTGGAACTCGGGGTCAAGGTCATCGCGGCTCATTGCGCGGGGAACAGCCACTTCTTCGACCGGAACCACTTCGGCGAACTCCTGCGGCTGATGGACGAGTTTCCCTTGCTGTACGCCGACACCAGCGCCCTCAACAGCCCCATCCGGAGCGGCGTGCTCAGGCAGGTCAAGGCCTCGGGGCGCCCGGACCGTTTCCTGCATGGCAGCGATTTCCCCGTGCCGGTCGGCGCTCGCTGGGCGTGGCTGCGCGGGCTGATCACGCTTGCGCAGGCCGCCGAGGCCGGCCGGATCGCCAATCTCATCGAGCGTGACGCCTGCCTCAAGCGGGCGATGGGCTTCGGCGAGGGGCATTTCACCCGTCTCGGCGAAATCCTCCGCCCCGTCTGAGTTCAGAGGGCCCGGAGCAGGCCGTGGATGTCGACGGAGTCCGAGATCATCTTGCGGATGATCGGGATCTTGTCGGCGTCCTGGCGCATCGTCTTCACCGTCATGTTGTTGATGCGCGCGGTGACCGCGAAGGACTCCGCCTCGACCGCCGCCATGGCGATGCCCGCCTCCTTGAGGCGGCGGACGATGTCGTCGTTGGGCAGCAGTCCGTTGGAGAAGAGCACGCCCGAGAGCGTCTCGGCGCCGACGCCGGCGATGAAGGCTTCGAGCAGGTCCTCGCGGTCGCCGGGCACGATCACCAAGGTGCCGGGGACGCGCAGGTATTCGGCCGAGCGGCGGGCGGACATCGCGCCGATGACGACGCGGCGGACGCGGCGGAGTCCGGGCGGCTGGTGGATCCAGCGGGCCTTGGTCTCTTCGGCGACCTGGTCGAGGTTGGGGTAGACGAGGGTCTCCTGCAGCGGCACGACGCCGAGGAGCGGCACGCCGAGCTTGCGCAGGCCGCGGCCGGCGAAGTCGCGGATGAACTCCAGCTTGTCGGGCATCACCTTGTTCAGGATGGCGCCGACGACCTCGACGCCCGCCTTGTCGAAGAGCGCCTTGTTGAGGGCGATCTCGTCGATCGGTTTGCCGATGCCGCCCGCGGCGACGATGATGGCCTTCGCGCCGAGCACGCGGGCGTTGTCGGCGTTGGAGGCGCCGAAGACGGAGCCCACGCCGGCGTGGCCGGAGCCCTCGACGACGACGATGTCCTTGCCGTAGGCCGTGCGGTCGAAGGCGCGGCAGATGCGGTCCTTGAGCTGCGGGCCGATCTCCTCGGGGTTCTCGAGGTACTGCTTCGTGAAGTCCGGCCCGATGGCCACGGGGGACATCGCGGCGATCGGGACGTCGAGGTCGAAGAGGCCGTCGATGAGCAGCGTATCCTCGTCGACCTGGTCTTCGCCCGACATCACGACGCGCTGGGCGATGGGCTTGATGTAGCCCACGTGCAGGCCCATCGCCTGCAGGGCGGCCGTGAGGCCGAGGCAGGTCGTCGTCTTGCCGTCGTTCATGCGCGTCGCCGCGACGAAGATCCGTCGCGTGTCGAGGTTCATCGGGCGCAGCAGCAGCCCGGGGATGTTCTCGGCGAAGCGGCGGCGGGCGGGCATGGTCAGGCGGCGGGGCCGTCCTTGAGCTTCGGGAAGAGGTAGGACTTGTCGACCGCCTGCGCGGCGACGATGACCGCGGTGCCGAAGATGTCGTGGGCGCTGGCGCCGCGGGAGATCTCGGCGGCCGGGCGGTCGAGGCCGGTGAGGATCTGGCCGTAGGCCGGGATGTCGGCGATGTGCTGGGCCATCTTGGAGGCGATGTTGCCCGAGTTGAGGTCGGGGAAGACCAGCACGCCGGCGCGGCCGGCCACGGCCCCGGAGACCTCCTTGGACTGCGCCGCGAAGGGGTTGATGGCGGCGTCGGCCTGCATCTCGCCGTCGATGTCGCAGGTGATGCCGAGTTCGCGGGCCTTGCGGCGGGCGAGGTCCGTCGCCACCTGGACCTTCTTCACCGAGGCCAGGCGCGGGTTGGACGCATGGGTCGAGTAGGCGAGCAGGGCGACCTTCGGGGTCGTGTTGGTGAGGTGGCCCGCGAGGCCGGCGGTGGTCACCGCGATGTCGGCGAGCTGCTCGGCGGTGGGGTCGGGGATGACGCCGCAGTCGGCGAGGAAGAGCACCCCGTCGATGCCGAACTTGCCTTCTTCGGACTCGAGGATCTGCATCGAGGAGACGGTCTCGACGCCGGCCTGGCGGGGCATCACCTGGAGGATGGCGCGCAGGCCCGAGGACGCGTGGGTCGTCGCGCCCGAGATGAGGGCGTCGGCGCCGCCGGTGGCGACCAGCAGGCAGGCGAAGTAGTTCGGGTTGAGGGCGAGCTCGGCCGGCACGCCCTGGAGGTTGGTGTTGCCGTAGCGCTGGATGGCCTCGAGCTTCTCGGCGAAGCCCTTGAGCTCGTCGCTGCGCTCGGGTTCGACGACGCGGATCCCTTCGAGGCTGATGTTGAGGCGGGCGGCGTTGACCTTGATGCGCTGGCGGTCGCCGACGAGGATCGGCACGCCCAGCTTCTTCACGACGAACTGGCGGGCGGCTTGGATGACGCGCGCGTCGGCGCCTTCGGGGAAGACGATGCGCTTGGGGTGGTTCTGGAGGCGGGCGGAAAGGCGGGAAATGAGGGACATGGGCGAAAGACGTCGGCCGGGCCGACGGGGAGGAATTAAGTCCAAATCCGCCCGCAGGGCGAGGCAGAAGGCGTCACTTGGCCGGCGCGGGCAGGGCGGGGCGGAAGGCGGGGAACCCCTTGAGGGCGGTTTTCGCCGTCCCGTCGACATGGTAGCCCATCTTCTCGAAATACTCGCTCACGTCGGCCTTGGCGGCCTTGCCGTAGCGCAACGCGAACAGGCTCTGGAGCTGTTCCTTGGTGGCGCCCTTCGGCGCGGCGTCGCTCGCGTAAGAGCGGAGCGTCTCCCGCAGGGGGCCCCAGCCATGGGCGCGGATCAGCACGACGAAGGTCGCGAGCTGTTCGAACGGGCCTTTCTTCGGCTCCGCGGCGAAGCGTTTCGCGAGGAGATCTTCCAGCTTTTCCATCGCCTCATGGCCGCGACCGGTCGGCTTGCCGACGAGTTTCTCCATGACGTAAAGCGAGAAGAGGTTGCAGGTCACTTCGGTCTGGCCGTCGAAGGTCCAGGCCGAGCACTGATGGTTGTGGCCGAGCTCATGGAAGAAGCCCCAGTTGCCCTGCTGTCTCAGCTTCGGCAGGTCGACGCTGTCCTTCTGCGAAGGGTCGATCCAGCACATGAACGGGTAGCCAGAATGCATGAAGCCGGCGGAGATCTGCCGGTCGGGGACGACGCGCTCCGGCGCGAGCCGGCGCAGGGCGATGAGGTCGTCCTCGAGGGCCATCGCCTGGTCCCACCATTCCAGCAGGGCCTTGGGGTCGGCGAGCTCCTTCACGGCGGCGGCCTGGACGTGCAGGATGACCTGGCGGCCGGAGAGGGTGACCCAGGGCGCCGGCAGCTGCCGGGCTTTCGCCCACGATTCCGGCGTGTCCTTGCCGAGCACGTAGGTCGGCATCGCCACGGCGTTGCTGAACTGCAGCGGCGAGGCCGCCGTGGTCGGCTGCGGCTTGCGCCAGTCCCGGTGCGAGCTCTGGATGAAGAGCTGTCCGCCGAAGGCGTTGGCGATCCGGTTCTCGCCGACCTTCAGCTCGAAGGTCCGCGCGACGACCGGGAAGCGGGTCCACTTCTCCAGCTTGAGGAGGCTGTCCCGGTGGCAGCCGACGATGACCTTGATCACGCGATGCGCGGGCAGGGAGGCCACCTTGACGACGACCACTTCGCCGGGCGCGGCGTAGAGGCCGGTCTCCTGCCAGACGTCGGGGCTCGTGTACAGGTTCGGGGCGCCGCCGTTCTTGGTGTCCCAGCGATGGACCAGGCTCGCGTCGTAGGCCACCGTCCGGGTCACGCGTTCCCGGCTTTCGACGGCGCCGGGGAAATCGCGGGAGGCCGCGTGGGCTTCGAACGTGCCTGGCTCCTTGGCCATGTACGTCCTGATGGCCGCGTGCAGTTCGGCGCGCTCCGCTTCGGCGGGCTGGACGAACGGCGCCTTCTTGGAGGGCGTGATCTCTTCGGCGGAAGGAGCGGCGAACGCGGCGGAAGCCGCGAGCAGGGAGGCGCAGAGCAGACGCATGGGGGTGAGGCCACGTTGCCCGCGGCGCTCCGCTCCGCCAACGTCAAAACCGCCCGCCGGGCCGCTTTTTAACGGAAGATAACGGTCTTATTGCCGGCCAGCAGCACGCGGTCTTCGACGACGGCGCGGAGGCCGCGGGCGAGCACGACCTTCTCGATGTCCTTGCCGAGGTGCGCCATGTCCTCGGGCGTGTCCGAGTGGTCGATGCGGATCACGTCCTGCTCGACGATGGGACCTTCGTCGAGTTCCGGGGTGACGAAGTGGCAGGTCGCGCCGATGAGCTTCACGCCGCGGCGGTGGGCCTGGTGGTAAGGCTTGGCGCCGGCGAACGAGGGCAGGAACGAGTGGTGGATGTTGATGATCTTGCCGGCGAAGTCGCGGCACATCGCCTCGTCGAGCACCTGCATGTAGCGGGCCAGCACGATGAGGTCGGCCTGCGCCTCGCGGAAGAGCTGCTCCATGCGGCGGTAGGCGGTCGCCTTCGTCTCCGGCGTGACCGGGACGTGATGGAAGGGGATGCCGTGGGCTTCGACGATCTTGCGGTGGTTCTCGTGGTTCGAGATCACGCAGGGGACGACGAACGGGAAGTCCTGCGCGACGTGGCGCGCGAGGAGGTCGTAGAGGCAGTGCTCCTGCTTGGAGCAGAGGAGCACCACGCGGCGCGGCCGGGCGGAATCGGAGACCTTCCAGTCCATGCCGAACTTAGCGGCCACGGGGGCGAAGCGCGCGGCGAACTCCTCCGCGGGGAAGTCGAGCGATTCGGCCCGGATCTCGACGCGCATGAAGAAGCGGCCGAGTTCCGTCTCGGTGTGCTGGCTGGCCTCGGTGATCCAGCCCCGGTGTCCGGCCACGAACGCCGAGACCCCGGCCACGATGCCGCTGGCGTCGGGGCACGAGAAGCTGAGGGTCAGGGTGCGGGCCATGGCGGAGGATGGGCGGGGAGGGGCGCAGGGGTCAAGACACGGCGGCGCCGGCCCCCTACGCATCGATGGTTCCGCCGCGAAATATGCCCGAGCAGGGCCCGCCTGCGGGATTGACCAGCCCCCGTCCCGTCCTACGTTGACCCTTCACCTTTTACTCAGATGGCCAAGACCCTGTTCCAGAAAGTTTGGGAAGCGCATACGGTGCGCAAGCTGCCTAACGGGCAGACCCAATTGTTCATCGGCACGCACCTCATCCATGAGGTGACGAGCCCCCAGGCCTTCGGCATGCTCCGGGACCTCGGCCTCAAGGTGAAGTATCCGCACCGCACCTTCGCCACGGTCGACCATATCGTCCCGACCAACGAGCTGAAGGAGCCCTATTCGGATCCGATCGCCCAGGAGATGATCGAGGCCCTGCGCAAGAACACCAAGGATTACGGCATCCGCTTCTTCGACACCAACACCGGCAACCAAGGCATCGTCCACATGGTCGGTCCCGAGCAGGGCATCACCCAGCCCGGTACCACGATCGCCTGCGGCGACTCCCATACCGCCACCCACGGCGCCTTCGGCGCGATCGCCTTCGGCATCGGCACCACGCAGGTCCGCGACGTCCTCGCGACCCAGACCCTCGCCCTCAGCCCCCTCAAGGTCCGCCGCATCGAGGTCAACGGCAAGCTCGCCCCCGGCGTCTACGCCAAGGACGTCATCCTGCACATCATCCGCGTGCTCGGCGTCAACGGCGGCATCGGTTACGCCTACGAATACGCCGGCACGACCTTCGACGCCTTCTCCCTCGAGGAGCGCATGACCGTCTGCAACATGGCGATCGAAGGCGGCGCCCGCTGCGGCTACGTCAACCCGGACCAGAAGACCTTCGACTACATCAAGGGCAAGCCCTACGCCCCGAAAGGCGCCGATTGGGACGCCGCGGTGGCCCGCTGGAAGTCCTTCGCGTCCGACCCCGGCTGCCAGTATGACGACGTCAAGGTCTTCAAGGCCGAGGACATCCGTCCGACCGTCACCTGGGGCATCACGCCGGGACAGGCCGTCTTCATCGACGAGAAGATGCCGGCGCTCGAGACCCTCAACGCCGCCGACCGTCAGACCGCCGAAGACGCCTACGCCCACATGAAGCTGGCGCCGAACACCCCGATCAAGGGCACCAAGGTCGACGTCTGCTTCCTCGGCTCCTGCACCAACGGCCGCATCTCCGACCTGCGCGAGGCCGCCAAATACCTCAAGGGCCACAAGGTCCGCGCCGGCGTCAAGGCCATCGTCGTGCCCGGTTCCCAGCTCACCGCGATCCAGGCCGTCCACGAGGGCTTGGACAAGGTCTTCACCGAGGCCGGCTTCGAATGGCGCGGCGCGGGCTGCTCCATGTGCCTCGCGATGAATCCCGACAAGCTCGTCGGCGACCAGCTCTGCGCCAGTTCCTCGAACCGTAACTTCAAGGGTCGCCAAGGCTCGCAGACGGGCCGGACCATCCTGATGAGCCCGATCATGGTCGTCGCCGCCGCCATCACCGGCCAGGTCGCCGACGCCCGCGAAGTCTTCAAGGTCTGATGTCCGTCGTCGCGCCAGTCGACCGCGTGCTCGCGCGCATCGCCCGGGGCGATGACGTCGCCGCGGCCAGTTCGGCCGAGGGCCTCGTCTGCCGGCGCGACGTGAGCGTCGACGCCCATTACGACGGCAAGCCGGTGTGCACCGTGACCCTGCCTTGGATCGTGGACGGCCACGCCCTCCTGCAGGCCGATGAGACCGTCGCGGCTTCCGTCGCCGAGCAGCGCCTCGCCTCCCTGACGGCCGCCCTCGCGATGCCCGTCCGCGTCCTCCGCCGTCCCCTCGCCGCCTAACCTCCTTCAATCCGCCATGTCCCTCGCCAAAATCACCCAGGTCAAAGCCCTCGCCCTCGCCGTCCCCGGCGACGACATCGACACCGACCGCATCATCCCGGCGCGCTTCCTCCGTTGCGTCACTTTCGACGGCCTCGGCGAGCACGCCTTCCGCGACGAGCGCACCGGCCCCGACGGCAAGGAGCGCCCGCACCCGATGAACTCGGCCCAGGCCGCCCGTATCGCCGCCGCCAAGAAGGGCGTCATGGTCGTCGGCTTCAATTTCGGCTGCGGCAGCTCCCGCGAGCACGCCCCGCAGTCCATCTGGCGCTTCGGCTTCACCGCCCTCGTCGGCGGCAGCTTCGCCGAGATCTTCTTCGGCAACTCCACCACGCTGGGCGTGCCTTGCGTGACCCTCTCCAAGGAAGATCTCGCCGAGTGCGATGCCTTCGTCCGTGCCAACCCGGACGTCGAGGTGACCGTCGACGTCGAGAAGCTGACCGTCTCCGCCGGGGCCAAGTCCTGGAAGGCGAGCATCGCCGCTTCCGCCCGCGACGGCCTGATCAACGGCAAGTGGGATCCGATCGCCGACCTCCTCGAAGGCGCCGACGCCGTCGCCAAGACCGCCGGCGGTCTGGCTTACGTCGAAGGCAAGTAAGCAGAGCGTCCAGCCAAAGCAGAAGGCCGCCCGAGGGGCGGCCTTCTTGTTGGCGGCGGCTTGCGCGGCTTACTTGAAGCGGACGCCGTTGGCGTCCTGGGTGACCGTGCATGCTTCGATGATCGCCCAGATCCACATGAAGAACCAGAGGATGCCGCAGCTCAGGATCGACACCAGCAGCTGGATGATGCCTCGCGTCGTGTAGCCGGCGTAGAAGTTATGGATGCCGATGCCGAGCAACACCGCGAGCAGGACGTAGGCGACGCGGTCTTTGGCTTCGGGGTGGTGGTTGACGGCGGGTTGGGCGTACTGCGGCGCGGCCGGAGCCGAATAGGGCGTGGGCGGCGGGACGGGCAGGCCGGCGGCGAGCTGGGTCTGCTGGAGCGGGGTCCAGTTGGCCATGCCGTTGGTCCACACCAGCGTGTCGATGGAGATGACGCGGTTGGCGATGAGGCCGCGCATGGTGGCTTCGTCGACCGGACCGATGCGATTGCCGTTCTGTTCATAGTACCACATGGGGGCAGGTCTAGCCGGCGGACGGGCCGGGCGAAAGCCAAAATCCTTCCCGATCGGTCGCAGGCATGAAAAAAGGCCGCCCGGTGGGCGGCCTTGCGCGGACGATGCCGAACCCTCAGTTCAGCGGCACGCCCTTGGCGTCCTTCTTCACGGTCAAGGCTTCGACGACGGCCCAGATCCACATCGGGATGGCGCCGATGAAGCAGGTCAGCAGGGACACGGCGAGCTGGATGACGCCGCGCTTGGTGTTGCCGATGTAGAAGTTGTGGATGCCCAGTTCGCCGAGGAGGATGGCGAGGACGATGAAGGCCGCTTTGCTCTTGGGGGCGGAGGCGACGGGGGAGGGGTCTCAGTCATGTGGGTGTGGTCGGTGGGTGGAGAGACGGAACACCGAAAACCTTGGCCGGTTCCATGCCAAATAAAAAGGGCCACGAAGCGTGGCCCTGAGGTGACGAGACAATGACGTTCCGGTCAGCCCTTCCAGATGCGGAGGAGGGCGTCGGCCATGTCGGACGGGGTGGCCGCGACGGAGATGCCGCACTCCTGGAAGATCTTGATCTTCGCGGCGGCGGTGTCTTCGGCTCCGCCGATGACGGCGCCGGCATGGCCCATGCGACGTCCGGCCGGGGCGGTGGCGCCGGCGATGAAGCCCGCGACGGGCTTCTTGCAGTGCTGCTTGATCCAGCGGGCGGCCTCGACCTCGGCGTTGCCGCCGATCTCGCCGATCATGATGATGGCCTCGGTCTCCGGGTCGTCGTTGAAGAGCTTGATGACGTCGAGGTGCGAGGTGCCGTTGACGGGGTCGCCGCCGATGCCGACGCAGGTCGACTGGCCCTTGCCGCGGCAGGTGAGCTGCCAGACGGCCTCATAAGTGAGGGTTCCGGAGCGGGAGACCACGCCGACGTTGCCGCGCTTGTGGATGTAGCCCGGGGCGATGCCGATGCGGCAGCCGCCGGAGGACTTGTCGCCACGGCCCGGGGTCACGAGGCCGGGGCAGTTCGGGCCGATGAGGCGGGTGCGGCGACCGGCCATGGCGCGCTTGGCGCGGACCATGTCGCGGACCGGGATGCCTTCCGTGATGGCCACGGCGAGGTCGAGGTCGGCGTCGAAGCACTCGAGGATGGCGTCGGCCGCGAAGGGCGGCGGGACGAAGATCGCGGAGACCGTGGCGCCGGTCTGCTTGGCCGCTTCGGCGACGGTGTTGAAGATCGGGACCTTCTTGCCGGCGTGCTCGAAGACCTGGCCGCCTTTGCCCGGGGTGACGCCGGCGACGACCTGCGAGCCGTAGTCGAGCGAGAGGCGGGCGTGGCGCGCGCCGAAATCGCCCGTGATGCCTTGGACGAGGATGCGGGTGTCTTCTTTGACGAGGATGGACATGAGAGTGGGCGGCGAGGGGTTACTTGTGGTTGACCAGCTTCACGATCTTCTGGGCCGCGTCGGCCATGGAGTCGCCGGACACGATGGTCAGGCCGGAGGCGGCGAGGGTGGCCTTGCCGGCCTCCACGTTGTTGCCTTCGAGGCGCACCACGAGGGGCAGCTTGAGGCCGGTCTCCTTGACCGCCTCGATGATGCCCGTGGCGATCACGTTGCAGTCCATGATGCCGCCGAAGATGTTCACCAGTATGCCCTTCACGTTGGCGTCGCCCAGGATGATCTTGAAGGCCGCCGTCACCTGGTCCTTGGTCGCGCCGCCGCCGACGTCGAGGAAGTTGGCCGGGCTGCCGCCGAAGTGCTGGATGATGTCCATCGTGGACATCGCGAGGCCGGCGCCGTTGACGAGGCAGGCGATGTTGCCGTCGAGGGCGATGTAGGAGAGGCCGTACTTCGAGGCTTCGATCTCCTTGGCGTCCTCCTCGTTGAGGTCGCGGAGGGCGACCACGTCCGGGTGACGGAACAGGGCGTTGTCGTCGAACGACACCTTGGCGTCGAGGGCGAGGAGCTTGCCTTCCTTCGTGACGAGGAGCGGGTTCACCTCGACCATCGCGCAGTCCTTCTCCCAGTAGAAGTGGTAGAGCTTCGTGACGAGCGTCACGCACTGCTTGAAGAGGTCGCCGGAGAAGCCGAGGGCGAAGGCGATCTGGCGGGCCTGGTAGGCCTGGAGGCCGACGGCGGGGTCGACCTGCACCTTGAAGATCTTCTCGGGGGTGTGGTGGGCGACGTGCTCGATCTCCATGCCGCCTTCGGTCGAGGCGACGATGACCGGGCAGGAGGTCGCGCGGTCGAGGAGGATGGCGAGGTAGTACTCGTCGTCCCGGCCGTCAGGGCGCTTGCCGAGGTTGGCGGCCTCGGTGAAGTAGATCGTCTGGACCTTGCGGCCCTCCGGGCCCGTCTGGGCGGTGACGAGGGTGTTGCCGAGCATCGCCTTGGCGTTCTCGAGCGCCTTCTCCTTGGTCGGCGAGAACTTCACGCCGCCCTTGAAGCCGTCGGTGAAGGTGCCCTTGCCGCGGCCGCCCGCGTGGATCTGGGACTTCACCATGATGCCGCCGGCGGTGTCGATCTTGGCGAGCGCGCCTTCGAATTCGGCGACGGATCTGACCGCCACGCCCTTCGGAACGGCGACGCCGAACTTCTCGAAGAGTTCCTTGGCTTGGTATTCGTGAATGTTCATGGAAATGAAAAAAAGGGGGCGGGGAGGTGGTCAGCCCTTCAGCTCGGCTTCCTTCGCCTTCAGGTTCTTCTCGATCTCGGCGATGAACTTGTCGGTGTTCGTCTGCACGTCCTTTTCGGAGCGCTTCAGCTCGTCGTCGGTGACGACCTTTTCCTTGTTGCCCTTCTTGAGGAGCTCGAGGGCGTCGCGACGGGCGTTGCGCACGCGGACCTTGCCTTCTTCGGCCATCTGGGTGGCCTTCTTGGCGAGCTCGAGGCGGCGTTCGCCGGAGAGGGACGGGACGGGGCAGCGGAGGAAGTTGCCCTGGGGGACGGGGTTGATCCCGATGTTCGCGGCCTGGATGGCCTTGCGGATGTCCTCCATCGCGGCCTTGTCGAACGGCTGCACGACGATGTTCTGGGCGTCGGGCGTGGTGATGGCGGCCATGTCCTTGAGGCGCTGGGTCATGCCGTAGGCTTCGACGTGGACCTGGAGGTTCTCGATCATGCCGGGCGAGGCCTTGCCGGTGTGCAGCGTGGCGAACTCGTGGGAGGTGTGATCGACCGCCTTCTTCATGGCGGTGGCGCCGTCGGCGATGACTTTCTTGATGTCCATTGGATAGGGTAGGGGTGTCGGGTTGTTGGAAAATCAGGCGACGAGCGTGCCGATGCGCTGGCCGAGGACGGCCTTCTTCACGGCGCCCTTCTCGGACATCGAGAGCACGATGATCGGGAGCTTGTTGGCCTCGCAGAGGGAGAACGCCTCGGCGTCCATGACGCCGAGGCGCTTCTGGAGGGCTTCGGCGTGCGAGACGCGGTCGTAGCGCTTGGCGTCCTTGTGCTTCATCGGGTCCTTGTCGTAGACGCCGTCGACCTTGGTGGCCTTCAGGATGGCGTCGGCGCCGATCTCATTGGCGCGGAGGGCGGAAGCGTAGTCGGTGGTGCAGTACGGGTTGCCCGTGCCGGCGACGAAGATCACGATGCGGCCGCGTTCCAGGTGGCGGGTGGCGCGGCGCTGGATGAAGGGCTCCGCGATGCGGTCCATGGGGATGGCCGTCATCACGCGGCATTCGAGGCCCGCCTTCTCGAGGCGATCCATCAGGGCGAGGCCGTTGATGACCGTGGCGAGCATGCCCATGTTGTCGCCGGTGGTCCGGTCGGTGCCGTTGGCGCGCGCGCCGGCGAGGCCGCGGAAGATGTTGCCGCCGCCGACCACGACCGCGACCTGGGTGCCGACTTTCTGCACCGCGCGCAGCTCCTCGGCCAGGCGGTCGAGGACGGCGCTGTCGATCGATTCGCCGGTGGCGTCATTGCGGAGGGCTTCGCCGCTGATCTTGAGCACGATCCGACGATACTTCGGCTTCTGGGAGGCGGAGGCGGGCATACAGGGGAAATGAGACAGACCTCCCCCAGCGTCAACCCCGCCTTGGTCTCGCTTGACTCCGCCCCCCGAGTCGCTGTTCAGTCGGGGTGCGCAGACCCGTGGTGTAACGGTAGCACAAATGATTTTGGTTCATTTTGTCGGGGTTCGAATCCCTGCGGGTCTACGCTCCTTCCGGTCGTTCCGGCCAAGAAAGAACCCCGGCGGCCCGGGGTTCTGGCGGAGGGCTGTAAGGGCGGCTTAAGCGCGACCGAGGTATTCCTTATTCTCGGTGCTGACCTTGATCTTCTCGCCCTGCTTGATGAAGAGCGGGACGTTGACCTGGAGGCCGTTCTCGCACGTGACGGTCTTCTGGACGTTGCCGGCGGTGTCGCCCTTGACGGCGGGCGGGGCTTCCAGGACCTCGACGGTGACGGAGGGGGGCAGGTCGACGGTGACCGGCTTCTCCTCGACGAAGAGGACCATGTAGGAGGTGCCCGGGATCAGGAACTCCTTGGATTCTTCGAGGGAGACCTCGGAGATGTAGTATTCCTCGAAGGTGTTGGGGTCGGAGAAGACGTAGCTGCCGTCGGCTTGGTAGGACAGCTCGAGCTGCTTGATGGAGTTGTCGAAGACCTCGAAGCTGACGCCGATGCCGCAACGGACGGGGATCTTGGCGCCGGTCTTGATGGAGCGGAGTTCCATCTGGACGTAGGAGGCGTTGTTCGGGGGGGTGCGGACGACGCACTCGAGAACGATGCAGAGCTCGCCGTTGTAGCTCATGATGTTCTTCTTCTTGATACGATTGACGGGAAGGTTGGCCATGGGAGTAAGGGCGGACACAAGCGAAGCCCTTCGGGACGGTCAAGCCGGACTTGCCCGCAAGGGCGGGGAGCCCCCCGGGACCCTTGGAAACAGGCTCTCCGCGGGGGTTCGGCGGACTATTCGACGGTGAAAAGGACCCCGCCGATCTGGTTGATCTTGATGGTCGGGGCCGCGCCGCTGGTCGTCATGCTGGCCTTGGCCGCGTTGGCGGCGTTGGCGCCCTCGACCGAGGCGCCGTCCACGGCTTCGACCTCGAAGCCGGTGTAGAGGGTGATCAGGTTGGCGTAGAGCCGCTGCAGTTCCGCCTTGGAGGCGACGACCATCTCGACGGTCTTCGCGTGGGTGGTGGTCGGGTAGGTCTTCACGACGATGTCACCGGTGGTGCCGGCGATCATGTTGTTGACCTTCGTTTCGACGGCCGCGAGCTGGCTCGGGATCGGCAGCCGGGAAGCCTGGCTGGGGTCGAGTCCGCGGTTCTGGGAGTTGGCTTCGCTGGCCCGGTTGACGCGGTTGGCGACGTCGTCCGTGCCCGGCGGCCGGGCGGCGTAGAGGCGGAGCTGCTGGTGCGAGTCCTTCATGTCGATGACGACTTCGGCGACGATGAACGAACCGGTGGTGTACTCCTGGAAGGAGATCGAGAGGATGGCGTCGGCGCGGCCGTAGAAAGCCATGTCGGTCCGGGCGATCTTGATCCCGAAGATGCCTTGGTTGCGGATGGCTCTCTTGGTCATCTGCAGGGCTTCGGCCTGCGGGACGAGGGCCAGGGCGGCGAGCAGCGCGAGGGCGAGGGGTCTCATGGTGATAAGCCTTTACGATGAGGTGGGGGGAGGCAAGACTGCAACCGATGCTGAGCTGCGAGAATCTCACCGTAAGGGCGGGCGCCGACGGCCCCGTCATCCTCGACGGCGCCAACGCCCGCTTCCTCCCCCGCGGGCTCAACGCCGTCATCGGGCCTTCGGGCTGCGGCAAGACGACCCTGATGAAGGCCATCCTGGGCATCCTGCCTTCGACGGGGGTGGCCAGCCTCGCCGGCCAGCCGATCACCTGCACCGAAGACCTCATCGGCAAGGTCGGTTTCGCCCCGCAGTTCACCGCCGCCCAGGCGCAGCTGACCGTCGCGGAGTCCTTGGAGTACGCCTTGCGGCTCGCCGTCCCCGACGCGTCCGAGCGCGCCCGTCGGCTGGAGTCCGTGCTCGGCGTGACCGGCATGGCCCCGCACCGGGACAAGCGGGTCTCGGCCCTTTCCGGCGGCCAGTTGCGCCGCCTCTCCCTCGGCCTGGAACTGACCCTCGACCCGGCCTGCATGGTCTGCGACGAGGTCACTTCGGGCCTGGATCCGCAGTCGGAGGACCAGATCCTCGCGCTGCTGCGCGACCTCGCGGAGTCCCATCACAAGAGCTTCGTCTGCATCATCCATAATCTCGGCAAGCTGAACCAGTTCGACTGGGTCACGGTCGTGTATCAGGGCGACGTGGTCTTCCAAGGTTCGCCTGACGAGCTGCTGGCCTACTTCGGGATCCCGGACGGGCTGCGGCTCTACGAGGTGCTCAACGCCTCCGACCTCGCGACCTGGCGCGACCGCTGGGCCATCCATCAGGCCGAGCACCCGGAGGCCTACGCCACGGCGGTCGCCAAGGTCGGCGCGCCGGCCGAGGTCGAGCCGCTGCCCGAGCCCGTCGTCCCCGGCGGCGTGTCCCAGTTCAACACGCTGCTCGCGCGCCGGCTCAAGCTCTTCTTACGCGACACCGGCTACCTCGGGCTCACGCTCGCCATCACCTTCGGTTTCCCGCTGCTCGTCATCATCTTCAACCTCGAGGGCTCCTGGGACGTCCTGAAGATCCCGATGGACCGCAACATGGCGTCGATGGAGGAGGTCAAGCAGGCCTTGAACGTCCAGGTGGCCAACGCCCAGCTGGCGGGCCTCGCCGCCGGCCTCGTGATGTTCCAGGTCATCCTGCTCACGCTCATGGGCGCCAACAACGGCGGCCGCGAGATCTCGGCCGAGCGCGTGCTCTACGAGAAGGAGCGGATGACCGGGCTGCGTCCCTGGGCCTACGCGTTCTCGAAGATCGTCTTCGTCTCCCTCATCGGCGTCGCCCAAGGCGTCTGGATGTGTTTCTTCGTGAAGCTCATCTGCAACTTCCCGGGTCCGTGGGCCGAGCAGCTGGCGATCCTGGCCGGCAGCTGCGTCTCCATGTCGGTGGTCTGCCTGGGCTTCTCGGCCATGCTCACCTCGCCGGAGAAATCGTCGCTGCTCTCGATCTACCTCGTGGGCTTCCAGCTGCCCCTCTCGGGGGTCGTCCTGGCCCTGCCGCCGGCGCTGACCTGGCTCTGCCGTCCTTTCATCAACGCCTACTGGGGTTGGTCGGGCTACATGAAGTCCATGATGGGCCTGCCATTGTATGATGCTTATACGGCGAGCATGCCCAACCAGAGCGCCTACGTGGCCAGCACGCCCGAAGGCCTGGCGGTCCTCCTGATCCAAGGCCTTTTCGGCATCTGCCTGGTCGTCTTCGGCTGCCAGCAGAAGCGCTGGAGCTGAGACCGGGCGGCCGGGGCGGCGTCGGATTGCCCTCAGGCGGGGAAATCGCTGGAACAAATCCCAAAGGGGGCTAGGATGAGGAGGCAGGGCAGCCTGCGCCCTCTTCTTCCGCATGTCCAAGATCAACCCCCTTTTCTTCGCCCTCGGCATCCCCGTCGTGGTCATCGTGATCCTGGTCGCGATCGTCGTGCCGCGCATGGGCGGCGGCGGCCGCTTCGCCGACCTGACGCCGTTCTCCGTCGACACCTATCGCCGCGACTGGGCGACGCTCCAGGGCAACAGCTATCGCCTCGAGTGCCAGGTCGAGCAGCAGCTGGCCTTCGTCGAAGGCCGGGGCCGCGTCCTCGCCGTGAAGCCGATCGGCAAGGAGCCCGTCGGCCGCATCCCCGTCTTCATCCCCGCGGGCTCCGCCGACTCGTTCGAGGTCGGCCAGCGCTTCAAGTGCAAGCTGCGCGTCACCCGCGACCTCCTGGTCGTCGAAGCCCTGGAGCGCTTCTGATTCTCCCGCCATGCGTCACCTCATCCTTTCCTGCTTCGGTTGGTGCGCCCTGACCGTGCTCGGTTTCGCGCAGGCGCCGCCGCCCGCGCCCGCGCCGGGCGGCACCGCCGGCGACTACAAGAGCTCGACGGCCGAGGGCGGCGCCGACCGCCTCTTCAACGTCAACAGCGATTCCGTGGACCTCGAGAACGGGACCATGCAATGGAAGGGCACCACGATGAACCTCGGCAACACCCGCTCCGTGCGGGCCCGTTTCGAGCGCTACCTCGCGGCGCCGACCGACAACGGCGACATGAAGCGTTACGTCGCGATCCTCGACCAGATCCAGCTCCTCCTTTCGCCGCAGACCCTCAACCGCGACAACTACTTCCGCAACCAGCAGGAGGCCTTCAACCTGCTCTTCAAGGCCGCCGAATTCGAGTTCGACGCCGAAGGCTGCCTCACCATCGCCAGCCAGGTCCAGAAGGCCTGGCGCATGAAGAGCGAGTACAAGGACATCGAGGTCACCCTCAACCAGCTGGAGATGCTGCGCAAGGTGCAGGAGTCCGTGATCGTCAACCGCGCCGACCGCGTCGAGGAGGCCAACGCCGAGCGCATGTCGGGCAAGGGGAAGATGGTCTCCAAGGGCGCCACGGGCGCGACCGAGCTGGGCTTCAAGGTCAAGGACGAGGCCCGCACGCAGGCCCAGATGCTCGCCCAGGGCACGAAGCTCTCCGCCGTCGGCCTCAAGGCCAAGATCGAGTTCCAGTCCCAGATGGTGGCCTTCCTGATGGCCCGCCGCTACCGCCATGCTCTCACGACCAGCGCCTTCTACCGCGTCATCTTCAACGCCAGCAACCAGGAGGTCGTCGTCGGGGCCAAGGAAGTGAAGGAGTTCTTCCCGGTCTCGGATTTCGTGCCGACCCTCGAGTCCATCGACCTGCTCGCCCGCGAGGCGATCAAGGACGTGGGCAAGGGCATGCAGACGGTCGACGACCTGATGAAGCAGGAGGAGCTCTACGGCGCCTTCGAGCGGCTCCAGGAGACCTTCTTCCTCGGTGAATTCGAGCCGCCCGTGATGCTCTACCCGCAGGAGAAGAAGCGCCAGATGCTGGCGCTCTGGAAGGACCTCCGCGAACTGCAGCGCCTCGGCGACGAGCGTGACCTCGCGAGCGTCGAGGCCTACGTGAACAAGGTCCGCGGGCAGGCCCGCGACTTCCCCGGCGCCCCGGTGCTCTCGAAGGTCAACAACGCGATGAACGCGTCGAACATGTCGCTGCTCTCCGCCAAGGCGGCCGCCCTCGCCGGCGACAACGCCAAGGCCGAGGCCGCCCTCGAGCGCGCCACGAAGATCTGGCCGCAGAACCCGGGCGTGAAGGAGTTCGCCAACCAGGTCGTGAGCCGCCAGGACACCCTCGCCCAGAAGATCCCCGAGTTCGACCGGCTGATGGCCGAGGCCAAGTGGCGCGAGATCTTCAACAAGAAGCTCGAGTACGCGCTGGCGCTCGCCCAGGACAAGGAGCGCTCAGAGAAGCTCCGCAAGGTCGTCCAGCGCGTCGGCGAGCTCGACGCCAACATCCAGAAGGCCTCCATGCTCGCGGCCCAGAACAATCCCTACCTCGCGTGGGACGTGATCGTGGAGATCCACAAGACGGAGTCCGACGACCTCGTGCTCGCCAAGACCCGTTCGGACATCGCCCCGCTCGTCGCCGGCTACGCCCAGCTCATCGGCCGCGCCGAGAAGCTCGAGAAGGAAGGCGCCGAGGCCGCGGCCTTGGCCGCCTGGCTCTCCGCCCAGGACATGAACCCGGCTTCGCCGACCTGCGGCGCCGCCGTCAAGCGCCTGGCGCGCGCGGTCGCCGAGAGCGCCGTCATCCGGACCGAGGGCGCCGTGCCCACGCCGCCGGCCGCCGACGACATCCCGGCGCCGCCGACGAAGTGAGCCTCACCAGAGGCTGACCGGATTGTCTTCCAGGGGGTCGACCACCGTCACGCGGAGGTCGGTCTTCCGGTCGCGCACCTCGTTCATCAGGGCGTCGACGATGACGGTGCGGTTGCACTCCTTGCTGAGGTGGCCGAGGTAGAGCTCGGTCGCCTGCCATTCCCGGAGGCCGACGAGCAGGTCCTTGGTCTGGGTGTTGGAGAGGTGGCCGAAGTTGCCCCGGATGCGCTGCTTCAGGGAGAGCGGCCGCTTGGAGAGGCCGAGCATCTCGTCGTCGTAGTTCGCCTCGAGCACGAGGATGTCGGCGAGGGCGACGTGGTGGCGGACGACCGGCGTCACGTGGCCGAGGTCGGTCAGCCAGGTGAGGCGTTTCGCCGGTCGCGCCTCTTCGGCCGGGAGGTCGAAGGCGAAGCCGACCGGGTCGGCGGCGTCGTGCGGGATGGGGATCGCGGTGACCTGCAGGTCCTTGAATTCGAACGTCGTGCCGGTCTCGAAGAGCTGCCAGTCGGGCTGCGACTTGAAGGCGTCCTTGATGCGCCGGGCGGTCTCGCGGTTGGCGAAGACCTTGAGGCGCGGGTTCTGGCGGAGCAGGGCGGGCAGGCCGACGCAGTGGTCGGAGTGCTCGTGCGTGATGAACACGGCGTCCAGGGCGCGCGCCTCGATGCCGAGTTTCTGCAGGGAGGCATCGAGCCGCGGTCCTTGGAAGCCCGCGTCGAGCATCACCCGGGTCCCGCCGACCTCCAGCAGGGAGCAGTTGCCGGAACTGCTGGTGCCGAGGATGTGGAAGGCGAAGGCCATGCGGGAGGCGATGCAACCCCGCGGAGGCGCCGTCTTCAAGCCGCCATTCGACCTTTTCCGCTTGAGGGCGACCGCGACCGGAGGGAAGGTAGCCACCCCGCCATGCCCTCCCTTCCTCGCGTCATCAGCATCATCATGGGGGGCGGCCGCGGCTCCCGCCTCTACCCCCTGACCAAGGACCGTTGCAAGCCGGCGGTGCCCCTCGCGAGCAACTACCGGCTCGTCGACATCCCGATCAGCAACTGCCTGAACTCGGGCTTCAACCAGATCTTCGTCCTCACGCAGTTCAACACGGCTTCCCTGCACAAGCACATCCAGCAGACCTACAAGTTCGACGGTTTCGGCCGCGGCTTCGTCGATATCCTCGCCGCCGAGCAGACCGGTGACAAGGAGACCTGGTACCAGGGCACGGCCGACGCCGTCCGCCAGAACCTGCACCACTACAACCTCCGGGACGAGGACCTCGTCCTGATCCTGTCAGGCGACCAGCTCTACCGCCTCGATTTCGACGAGCTCGCCCGTCAGCACATGGAGAACGCCGCCGACGTCACCATCGCCGCCAAGGCCATGCCTTCGGACCAGGTCTCCGCCCTCGGCGTCATGCGCGTCAACGCCGACCTGCGCATCGTCGAGTTCGTCGAGAAGCCCAAGGATCCCGCGGTCATCTCCTCCCTGGTGCTCGGCGGCAACGCCCGCGCCCGCCTGTCCGACAAGTCGGACCGTCCCTACTGCCTGGCCTCGATGGGCATCTACATGTTCTCCGGCAAGGTCATGCGCGAGGCCCTCGCGGACCACACCCAGACCGACTTCGGCAAGGAGGTCATCCCGGGGCTGCTCGCCTCGAAGCGCATGATGGCCTACGTCTTCGACGGCTACTGGGAGGACATCGGCACCGTCGGCTCCTTCTGGGAGTGCAACCTCACCCTCACGGACCCGGTGCCCCCGTTCGACTTCTTCGACGGCCAGAATCCCGTCTACACCCACGCCCGTTACCTCCCGCCGGCCAAGCTCAACGGCGCCCGCTCCTCCCGCGTCCTGATGGCCGACGGCGCGATCGTCGACGACTCCGAGCTGAATCGCTGCGTCATCGGCGTGCGCTCCGTGATCCGCGGCGGTTCCCGCCTCGAGAACGTCGTGATGATGGGCGCCGACGCCTTCGAGCGTCCGCATGACCTCGCCCGGAACAACTCCCTCGGCCGGCCGGACATCGGCGTCGGCCCGAACTGCCTCATCCGCAACGCGATCATCGACAAGAACGCGCGCATCGGCGAGGGCTGCCGTCTGGCGCCCACGGGCCTGCCCGAGAAGTGGGAGACCGAGGCTTTGTTCGTCCGGGACGGCGTCATCGTCGTCAAGAAGGGCGCGATCGTGCCCCCGGGCACGGTGGTCGGGGAATGAAGACCTACGCGCTGACCTACTGGTTCACCTGGGCGTTCCTGGTGGTCGCCGCGGCCTTCACGGGCGTGGCCTCCCTCAAGGACGCCTTCTTCGGCGGCCTCTTCGCCTCCGGCCTCTCGGCGCTGCTCACCCGCACCTACGTCCGCGCCGGCGCGCGCTATGCGCCGTTGCTCGGCGCCACCGCAGGCACGCTGTGGGTGGTCGCGATGTTCCTAAGGCTGCGCTGGTTCGGCCAGCCCGATGATTTCCTCTCGGCGCAGTGGACCCTGGGCATCGACATCTCCGTGCATGCCGCGGGCTTCGCCGGCGCGGGCCTGCTGGTCGCCCTGCGCGAACGTCATGACTTCGGCCGGGCGCTGGCGGGCGGCCTGTCGCTCGCGGCGGCCATGACGGCGATCCCTTACGGCGTGATCGCCTGGATCGACCATCGCGTCGCGGGTCCGCTCGAGGTCGTCCTGCTGGTCAACGCCGACGTCCGGCCCGACGAGGGGCCCGTCCGGCGCGTCGGCGCCGTCCGCGCCGAGCTGACTCCGCCGGAAGATGCTTTCCTGAAGGAGCGCATGCTGGTCGTCGACGGCCCGGGCGGGACGGAAGTCCTCGACGAGGCGGGCCGTCGTTACTGGCCGCTCTGGCGTCGGCGGCTCATCTATCCGGGCAATCCCGGCGGCCCGGTCCGCACCTTGGTGGTGCTCCTGCCGCCGGACCTTTCCGCGGAGACCTGGGAACTGCCGGTCCATCAGGAACCGACGGGCCTGGCCCTCGCGGTCCTCGGTCCGGCCAAATCCGTCCGTTTCAGCGGCGGGCCGGCGAGCCAGGCCGTCCGCGTCGAACTTACGCTCGCCGTCGGCGAACGCGACGGCGCGCCCTTCTACCGTCACCTGCAGGCGGAGGTCTTCCGGCGTTCCCCGGTCGGTGATTTCTACGCGCCGGTCCCGGCCAAAGGATTGGCGCCGGCTTTCCCCACCGCCGCGGAAGACGCCCCGGCCAGGCCGGCCGATCCCGTCAAGGGACGTCCGGTCCGCCCGCGCTTCGGCGAGCCGCCCGCGGCCAAGTGAGCGCGCTCAGGTCGTCGCGCTGAGGAAGTCGCGGTGCAGCGCCGCGTAGGCGCCTCGCCGGGCGAGGAGTTCGTCGTGGGTGCCGCGCTCGACGATGCGTCCGGCGTCCAGGACCAGGACGCAGTCCGCCCGGCGGATGGTGCTGAGACGGTGCGCGACCACGAAGCTGGTGCGGCCTTTCATCAGGCGCGTGAGGGCCATCTGCAGCCGCGCCTCGGTCAGCGTGTCGACCGCGCTCGTGGCCTCGTCGAGCACCAGGATGCGCGGGTCGGCCAGCAGGGCGCGGGCGAAGGCCACGAGCTGCTGCTGGCCCATCGACAGGCCCCGGCCTTTCTCCGAGCACGGCGTGTGGATGCCCGCGGGCAGGGCCTCGATGAGGTCGAGGCAGTCCAGGTCGCGGAACGCCTGGCGGATCTCTTCGTCGGTCGCCGCGGGGCGGGCGGCCTTCACGTTCTCCGCGATGGTGCCGGCGAACAGGAAGTTCTGCTGGAAGACGAAGCCCATCTGCCGGCGGAGCGTCTCCTGCCGCAGGTCGGCCAAGTCGTGACCGTCGACGAGCACCTGCCCGGCGAGCGGCAGCTGGAACTTGGCAAGCAGCCCGATGATCGTCGACTTGCCCGAGCCCGTGTGGCCGACGAGGGCGATGACCTGGCCCGGCTGCGCCGTGAAGGAGACCCCGTGCAGAACGGGCCGGTCCGGGACGTAGGCGAAACCCACGTCGCGGAACTCGACGTGTCCGCTCAGGCGGGGGCACTCGCCGGCGCCGGGCTTGTCCGTCCAGGCGGGCGGGGTGTCGAGCACCCGGAAGTAGCGTTCCGCGCCGGCCATGGCGAGCGTCGCTTCGGAGAGCTGCGTCCCGATGATCGTGATGGGCGAGAAGAAGAGGTCGGCCAGGAAGAAGAACGTCACCAGGTCGCCCAGGCCCGTGCCCGTGCCGGCGAGGGCGGCCCAGCCGCCGACGCCGATGAGCGCGGCCATGAAGCCGTGGGCGTTGAGTTCCAGCAAGGGCAGGTAGAGCGAGGTCAGGCTGGCCGTGCGCACGACGTTCCCGGCCAGGCTGCGCACGAGGCGCGTGAAGATGCCGGCGTTGGTGTCCTCGCGCGCGAAGCCCTGCGTGACGCGGATGCCCTGGACCGTCTCGGCCAGCGCGGAGGTGACGCGGGAGAAGGTCTCCTGCTGCACGCGGGAGGCGTGCAGGATCCGGCCGCGGAAGAAGGCGTGCACGAGCAGCAGGCAGGGGACGATGGCCAGGAGGACCAGGAAGAGCCGCGGGTTGGCCAGGAGCATCAGGGCCGCGGCGCAGGTCATCTGGCCGAACGAGACGAAGGTGATGAAGAAGTTGTTCTGGACGCCGTTGCGCATCGCCTCGATGTCCGAGATCATGCGGCTGATCAGGCTGCCATGGCGGCGGGCGTGGAAGAACGACAGCGGCTGCGTGAGCAGGTGGGCCATCAGCCGGTCGCGGAGGTCGCGCAGGACGTTCTCGCCGATCTGGTGGGCCAGCCGGATGCGCCAGTACAGCGCGACGTCGGCCACGACGAAGAACACCGCGAAGAGGGCCAGGGCCCGGAAGGTCGCGGGTCCGTCGCCGGCCTGCACCGGGCCCTTGATGATGGCGCCGACCAGCCAGGCCAGGCCCGGGAGCGCCATCGCGCGGAAGACGCACAGGGCGAGCAGCGTGTCGCGCATCCGGCGGTGCGGGGCCGTGAAGGCGAACAGCCGGGTGATGGTCGACCAGCGCAGGGGCAGCCGGTCCGGTTCTTCCTCGTCGGGCCGCAGGCGGCGGACGGCGATCTCGAGGGGCGGCCGGCTCATGCGGGGGCTCCTTCCGACTGGACGAGGATGGCCCGGCGGTAGTGGCCGTCCTCCGCCATGAGCTGGGCGTGCGTGCCGACCTGCGCCAGGCGGCCGCGGTCGAGGACGAGGATGAGGTCGGCCCGGCGGAGCGTGCTCAGGCGGTGCGCCACGATGAAGGTCGTCCGGCCGGCCATCGCGGCTTCCATCGCCTCCATGATCTCCTTCTCGGTCTCGGGGTCGATGGCCGAGGTCGGGTCGTCGAGCAGCAGCACCGTCGGCTCGAGCAGCAGGGCGCGGGCGATGGCGATGCGCTGGCGCTGGCCGCCGGACAGGTTCACGCCGCCTTCGCCGAGGAAGGTCTCGTAGCCCTCGGGGAGCGCGGTGATGAAGCCGTGGGCGCCGGCGATGCGCGCGGCGCGCTCGATGCGTTCCTGCGTGGCCTCGGGATGGCCGAACGCGATGTTCGCCGCGATCGTGTTGGAGAAGAGGAAGTTCTCCTGGAAGACCATGCCGACCTGCCGGCGGAGCTCGGGGAGGGGCAGGCGGCGGAGGTCGTGCCCGTCGAGCGTCACGCGGCCTGAGCGCGGGTCGTAGAAGCGCGGGATGAGCGAGAGCAGGGCGGACTTGCCCGCGCCCGTCGCCCCGGCGATGGCGATCCGCTGGCCGGGCTCGGCCACGAACGAGAGGTCGCGCAGCACCGTGGCGTTCTCCTGGAACTCGAAGCTCACGTCCTCGAAGGCCACGCGGCCGAGGAAGCGGCCGGGCGAGCTCGCGCCGCCCTCGGTGGCGACGCCCGGGTCGGTGTCGAGGATCTCGAAGATGCGCTTCGCCCCCGCCAGGGAGACCTGGGCGTTGTCGACGACCGCGGCGAGGGTCGTGACCTGCGCGGAGAACTGCTGCAGCAGGCCGGCGAAGGCGACGAGTCCCGTGCCGAGGGCGATCTCCCCGCGGGCGACCATCCACCCGCCGTAGCCGATGAGCACCGCCATCGACAGCCGGTTGAGGCCGTCGATCACGGGCCAGAACAGGGCGACCTCGCCGAAGACCTTGCGCTTCTGGGTGCGGATCGCCTCGCTCCAGCCGGCGAAGCGGGCCTGCACGCGCGGCTCCAAGGCGAAGCCCTTGACGACCTGGATGCCCTGCACGTTCTCGGAGAAGCCGAGCACCATGCGGTCCATGAGCTCGCGGTTCTCCTCGTAGGCCGGGCGCACCTTGCGGGAGAAGCGGATCGCGAACCAGACCTGGAACGGGAGCACCGAGAGGCAGGCGAGGGTCAGCCGCCAGTCGGTGCGGAACATGTAGGCCGCGCACACGCCGAGGGTGATCGCGATGATGGCGACCTGCAGCAGCACGCCTTCGATGAAGAGGCGGATCGCGTGCGCGTCGGAGGTGACGCGGTTGATGATGGACCCGCTGGCGTTGGAATCGAAGAAGCGGAAGCTCAGCTGCTGCAGCTTGGCGAAGACCTGGGAGCGGAGGTTGACCACGATGCGGCCGTGCAGGAAGCGGACCGAGACGAGCCCGAAGACGAAGGCCAGCGCCGCCCGCAGGACGGCGGCGACGAGGATGCCGGCCCCGAGCCAGACGAACACGGCGCGGTCCGTGGCGTCGGCGGGCACGAAGAAGGGCAGGGCGGGCGCGGGGACCGTCCGGTCGGCGCAGTGGCGGACGAAGTCGATGCCGACGCCCGCCAGGGCGATGACCGCTACCGTCAGGAAGACGACCGCGAGCTGCAGCCCGAGCAGCTGCAGGCAGTCCGCGCGGTACGACCAGGCGATCCGCAGCAGCCGACGCAGGGTGGCGTCACGGGCGTCGGCGGTCGGAGGAGCGGGGTCGGCGGGCATGCGCGTCGGGGCGCAGGCGGGCTCAGCGGATCATCTGGCCTTCGCGCGAAGCCTTCTTGCGGAACTCGGCGAGGATACGCGCGGTGTGCGGGCCGGGCTTGCCGGTGCCTATCTTGCGGGCGTCGACTTCGATGACCGGGATGACTTCGGCGGCGGTGCCCGTGAGGAAGCATTCGTCGGCGTTCCAGACGTCGTAGCGGGTGATGTTCGTCTCGACGGTCGGGATGCCGAGGGCGGCGGCGACTTCCAGGGCGACCTGGCGGGTGATGCCCACGAGGGCGCCCGCGTGGGAGGCCGGGGTGATCAGGCGGCCCTTGTGGATGAGGAAGACGTTGTCGCCGGTGCACTCGGAGACGTAGCCCTGTTCGTTGAGCATCAGGCACTCGTGGAAGCCGTGCTGCTGGGCTTCCATCTTCGCCATGATGTTGTTCAGGTAGTTGAGGGACTTGATCATCGGCGGCAGCGCGGCCGGGCTGATGCGGCGAGTCGGCGCGGTGATGATGCGCATGCCCGTGGTGTAGAGTTCCTCGGGGTAGAGCTTGATGGAGTCGGCGATGCAGACGATCGAGGGCTCGGGGCAGTTCTTGGGGGAGAGGCCCAGGTCGCCGAAGCCGCGGGAGACGACGAGGCGGATGTAGCCGTCGGTCAGGTTGTTGCGGCGGCAGGACTCGCAGACGATCTCGGCGATCTCGGCGCGGGTCCACGGCATCTCGAGGCAGAGGGCCTTGGCCGACATCTCGAGGCGCTCCAGATGCTCGTCGAGACGGAAGACGCAGCCCTGATAAAGGCGGATGCCTTCGAAGATGCCGTCACCATAGAGGAAACCGTGGTCGAAGACGGAGATCTTGGCCTCGGCCTTGGGGTAGAACTTGCCGTCGATGTAGACTTCCATGGTGATGAAAAGCCCACCTTGGGGGTTACGGAGGGGTTTTTCCAGCCCGAAAGCCCCTTTGCCGGCGGTAATCAGCCCGCTCAGGCCGTCTCCCTTAAGGTCAGGCGGAATTTGCCCGAGTCTTCCGGGGTCAGCAAACCGACCGTGGCGGCGGTGACCGGCGCGCCGAGGAGGCGGGAGAGTCGTCCGACGAGGGTGGCTCGGGCCGCGACCAGCTCGTCGCCCGCCCGCTCGGGGAGGAGGCTGAGGTGGGCCGAACCGTCCGGGCGTTGGCGCAGCTGGTAATGGGCGATGCCGCCGACGCCGGCGAAGGCCGCGTCCGCCTGACGGGTCGTGAGGGGCCTGCCATCCGGACCGCGGAGCGCGTCCCGTCTGCGTCCGTGGACGAGATAGCCGCCGTCGACCGGCTCGACGTAATCGCCGATCTCGTAGCGCACCAAGGGAAGGTAAGGATTCGTGAGGGTGGTGACCAGCAGTTCGCCGACGCCCTCCGCGGCCGTCGACTCCAGGAGCGCGGTCTCCGGGCTCGGCCGCATGACGCCGGCCGACTCGACCAGCAGGTGGCCGGACTCGCTGGAGCCGTAGAGGTCGATCACCGGCACGCCGAAGACCCGTTCCAGGATCGCCCGGTGCGTGACGCTGGTGAACTCGTAGCTCGTCAGGATGAAGCGCAGGGAAGGGAAGCGCCGGCCGTGGCGTTCGCAGTGCAGGGCGAACCAGGCCCCGTGGACCGGGTCGACGTCGAGGAAGGCGGGTTCCCAGGTCGCGACCTCGTCCGCCATGACGGCCAGCTTGTCGTCGCCCAGCGTGAAGGGGATCCGCGTCTGGTTGACGTAACGGCTGTCGCCGAGGGTGCGCTGCTCGAGGTTGAGCCAGCGGTTGTAGCAGCTGACCCCGCTGCAGCCGGGGGTCGTCAGCACCGCGCGCCGGAGGCCGGCCCGTTCGCCGAAGCAGGCGTCGAGGAAAGGATTGCGGCGCAGGGCGCGGAGTTCCTGCTCGGCCCACCAGGTCCGGCCGAAGACCACGCGCACGCTGGCGCCGGAGGTGCCCGACGTGCTTTCCTCCTCGATCAGTCCGCGGTCGAGGAGCGAGCCGACGGTCAGGCCGTCCCGGAGGAAGCCTTCGGGCGAATGTTCGCGCAGCTGGCTCTTGGTGATGCGAGGCAGGTCGGCGAGCCGGACCGAAGGATCGGCGAAAGCCTCCGGCCAGGCGCCGGCCGCGTAGAACGGCACCCCGACGGTCTGGGCGATGGCGGCGCGCAGGCGCTCGACCTCTTCGGTGGCGCGGGCGGCGGGCGGGGAGGTGGGCGGCATGACGTCAACGAGCAGGCAAGGTCGGCGAAAGCAAAGCGTCGGCGTGATTTAACGGCGGAATCTCGGCATATCAGCCGCCCGCGCCCGTCTGGTCGGAACTATCAGGGTTGAACGCGGTCTGTCGTCCTCATATCACCCCGCATGCGATCACCCCGTCGTTCGTTCCTCCGTAAGGCCGCCGTCGCCGCGCTCGGCTTCACGATCCTGCCCCGGCACGTCCTCGGCCGGGGTTTCGTGCCCCCCAGCGAGACCTTGAACCACGTCATCGTCGGTTGCGGCGGCATCTCCGCGATGCACTCCGAGCCGCGCATGACCGGCAAGAACCGCATCGTCGGCATCTGCGACGTCGACGCCCAGCGCGTGCAGAAGAAGCTCGAGCGCATCAAGCAGGCGGGCGGCGGCACGCCGCTGACGGCCGAGGATTTCCGCGAGGTCATCGCGTTGCCCGACGCCGACGTCGTGCACGTCTGCACGCCGCCCCACTGGCACGGGGTCATCGCCGCCATGGCGGCCCGCCGCGGCAAGGCCGTCTGGTGCGAGAAGCCGCTCACGCGCACCATCGGCGAAGGCCTCGCCCTCAGCCGCGTCGTGCAGCAGACCGGCGTGCCTTTCAGGGTGAACACCTGGTTCCGCCTCAACCGCACCAACTATTACGGCGTCGGCCCGGCCCGGGAGATCCGCCGCGTCGTCGCGAGCGGCGTCCTCGGCGGTCCGCTGACGGTCCGGCTCGCCCCGGTCGGCGGCATCCAGTGGAAGGTGAACCTCTGGACCGGCAAGCCGGACCTCAAGCCGGAGCCCGTCCCCGCGCACCTGAACTGGGACCTCTACTGCGGCCCTTCGCAGCTCATCCCTTATCACCCGCACCGCTGCCACGGTTCCTTCCGCGGCTACTGGAACTTCGACCAAGGCGGCCTCGGCGACATGGGGCAGCACTTCCTCGATCCCGTGCAGTATTTCCTCGGCAAGGACGGCGAGTCGCCCGTTTCCGTCGAGTGCGACGCCCCGCCGCAGGACGCCATGGCGTGCGGCGTGTGGAAGACGGTCACCCTGACCTACAAGGACGGCACGCGCATCATCCTCGAATCCGAGCTCGCCGCGCGCAATCCGGACAACCCTTTCCTGGAAGGACCGAACGGCAAGCTCTTCGCCGGCATGCGTTGCGACCGTCCCGAGCTGCTCGCCAAGGCCGCCGAGTTCCCGCTGCCGGAATACCAGGAAGACGACTTCGACGCGTGCGCCCGTGAGAAGCGGCCGTTCGGCTACGGCGTCAACGAGGCGTTCCGCAGCTCCACGCTCGTCAACCTCGCCGCCCTCAGCGTCCGCCTGGGCCGTAAGCTCACGTTCAAGGCCGATGGTTCCGGCTTCGTCGGCGACGACCAGGCCAACCAGCTCCATTCGCCCGCCCTGCGTGGTAACTGGTCCCTCTGAATCCCGCGCCCGAACGACCATGAAGACCTTCGTCCTTTTTCTCGCCTGCGCCGCCGCCCTGATGGGCCGGGCCGCCGACGCCCCGACCGACGCCACCTTCGCGGACCTCGCGGTCCCGGAGAAGCGGCTCGCCGCCCAGCAGGCGATCCTCGACCACTCGCGCGGCTTCCCGGTCGCCTCGCCCGAAGCCAAGGCCTGGTTCGAGCGCGTCCGCGCCGCGGCCAAGTCGGTCGAGCATCCCGAGGCGCAGGCGGCCCTCCAGCAGATCCTGCTCTTCGAGCCGAACGCCAAGCCACGACTCCCGCTCAACCCCAGGCAGCCGAACACCTACGAGGATCCCGTGGGCACCACGCCCGAGACCAAGCTCGCCCACCTCGAGCGCGTGCTCGACCAGCGGCGCTCCGCCAAGGAATACCCGCTCACCGTCGACGAGCTCGTCGCGCTGACCAAGCATGAGGACTTCGCGACCGCGCAGCGGGCGAACCGGCTGCTCCGCCGCGTCAGCTCCGCGACCGCTGCGCCGATCCTCTGGGAGCGGCTCGGCAAGCTCACGCAACGCTCGCAGGTCCAGGAGGTCGAGGATGAGATCCTCCGTCTGCCCGTCTCGCTGGCCGCCAAGCATGTCCCGACCGAACTCGCGGGCGCCTCGCTCGCCGCCAAGGCCGCCTGGGCTCGTATCGTCGCCGTCCGCGGAAGCCGTGTCGGCGGCAAGAGCCGCCCGGCGCTCAAGACGACCGTCCTGCCCTTGCTGAAAGGCCCGGCCAACGAACTCACCGAAGCCGCCTGGGCCATCGTGCCCCGGCTCTTCGCCGAAGCCGACCGCGCCGTCCTGACCGAGGCCGCGCAGGGGCTCTCCGAACGCCTGGCGCCGAAGGCCAAGGCCGCGTTGGACGCCTTGCCCGCCAAGTAGGCGGCCGACGCTTGTCGCTTGCCGAGGGGCGGGCGGAGCCTTGCTATGGACGCATGTCGCCCGTGGCCAACAAGGACAACTCGCCGAACCTGATCCTCGCCGGATTCATGGGCACGGGGAAGTCCGCGCTCGGCCGGCAGCTGGCCAAGCGTTGGCGCCGCCGTTTCTTCGACACCGACGAACTCGTCGAGAAGCTCGCCGGGGCCACGATCGCCGACATCTTCGCGCAGCACGGCGAGGAGCATTTCCGCGGGCTCGAGCGGCAGGTCGTCGAGACGATGCTCCCGGAGTGCGGCGCGGTCATCGCCTGCGGCGGCGGGCTCGTGGTGCCGCCCGGCATGGGCGAACTCGTCCGCTCCAAGGGCATCGTCGTCACTTTGTTCGCCTCGGTGGACACCATCCTGCGGCGGACCGCCGGCAACTCCCGGCGCCCCTTGCTCAAGGGCGAGGATCCCGAGGCCCGCATCCGCGAGCTGATGAAGAAGCGCGAGCAGGCCTACATGCAGGCGGGCATCGCCGTCTACACCGACGGCCGCTCCCTGCAGCAGCTGTGCGTGATCGTCGAACGCGTCTATGAGCGCGAGGCCCGCGCCTTGCTCAAGTCCCGCCCGAAGCCGGAGTGACGAACGCGTCCCCGTCCGGCGGGCGGTCCCGGAAGAGCCGGACGGCGGCCAGGAATTCGTCGCGGTCGACCGCGTAGGCGCCGAGGCTGGCGAGGTGCGCCGTCGGCACCTGGCAATCGATGAGCGCGTAGCCGGCGGCGGCGAGCCGCGCCACGAGCGTGGCGAAGCCGACCTTCGACGCGTCGGCCTTGAGGTGGAACATCGACTCGCCGTGGAAGAGCCGGCCCAGCGCCACGCCGTAGAGGCCGCCGACGAGTTCGCCCTGCCAGCTCACCTCGACGCTGTGGGCGAAGCCGCGGCGGTGCAGCTCGCAGTAGGCGGCGACCATCTCCTCGGTGATCCAGGTGCCGTCCTGACCGGGGCGGGGGACGGCCGCGCAGCGGCGCATGACCGTCTCGAACGCGTGGTCGAACGTCACGCTCCAGCCCGCCTTGCGCAGCGTCTTGCGGAGGCTGTCGGTCAGCCGGAAGTCGCCGGGGCGCATCACGAACCGCGGGTCCGGGCACCACCATTTCACCGGTTCGCCCGCGGAATACCAGGGGAACACGCCGGCCCGATAGGCGCCGATGAGCGTGTCCGCGTCCAAGCGGCCGCCGCGCGCCACCGGGCCTTGCGTGGGGCCTTTGGCCGGGTCGCCGCGGATCCATTCCTGCATCGGCGGAGCATCGCCGGGCAGGGGGCCGCGGGCAAGTTCAGTCCTTGGTGATGTTGTAGACCGAAGGGATCGAGATGCCGAGCTCGGCCGCGATCTCGCGGACCGGGGCGCCCTTGCGGCGCATCGCCTGGGCCTTGCTGCGCATGCTGTCGGAGATCTGGGCGCGGGCGCGGTTGGGGCGGGAAAGGAGCTTGATCAGGCGCTTGGCCAGCTCGGGCTTCGAGAGGCCGGCGACTTCGCGTTCGATGAGGGACCGACGTTCGCTGTGCTCGTCCTCCCAGGCCTGCACGGCGAGGTCGCGGGCCTTGGAGAGGGCGGCGCGGACATAGGCGTCCTTGGAGCTGAAGGCGGAGGGGTCGAGGTCGATTTTCATGAGCGGTCTTGAGGGGGGGGATTTTCCAGTCCTTGTCTGCGATAAGGATGGGATGTTTCCGTACCTTCAAATGGTTTTATAATAAACCGAATTGTCAAACTTTGGTAAAAAGTTTTCACCCCACCTGGCCTCTTAGGCCGCGGGTGCTCACTTGCTCCAATCGAGCATGCGGCGCAGCGGGATCTCGGCGGCCGCGCGGACGTCCTCGGGCAGGAAGATCTCGGGCGTGCCGTCGCGCAGGCAGTCGCGGACTTTCGTCAGCGTGTTCATCTTCATGAACTTACAGTCGTTGCAGGAACAGCGGTCGGTGGGCGCGGCGACGAACGTCTTGCCGGGCACCTCCTTGCGGAGGCGGTGGATCATCCCGGATTCCGTCGTGATGATGATGGTATTCGCGGTCTGCTGCTTGCACCAGCCCACCATCAGCTCGGTCGAGCAGACCATGTCGGCCAGGTCGCGGACGGCCTCGGTGCACTCGGGGTGCGCCACGACCGGCGCGCCCGGATGGGCCGCCTTGGTGCGCAGCAGCGCGCCCGGCGTGAACTGCACGTGGGCGTAGCAGTTGCCCGGCCAGAGCTGCATCGCGCGGCCGGTCTTGCCGGAGACCCAGCGGCCGAGGTTCTGGTCAGGGACGAAGAGGATGTTCCGGTCGGCGGGCACGCGGCTGACGATCTTGGAGGCGTTGCCGCTGGTGACGATGACGTCGCAGAGCGCCTTCACCGCGGCGCTGCAGTTGATGTACGCGACGACGTAGAGGGAAGGGTCCTTGGCCTTGGCGGCGGCGAGCTTCTCCGCCGGGCAGGAGTCGGCGAGCGAGCAGCCGGCCGCGAGGTCGGGCAGGAGCACGCGGCGCGTCGGGTTCACGATCTTCGCCGTCTCGGCCATGAAGTGGACGCCGCAGAAGACGATGGTGGACTGCTTCGCTTCGGCCGCCTTGTAGGCGAGGCCGAGCGAATCGCCGACGTAATCGGCCACGCCTTGGATGTCCTCGCACTGGTAGTTGTGCGCGAGGATGAGGGCGTCCTTGGCCTTCTTCAGCGCGATGACTTCCTGCTGCAGGGCGGAGAGGGGCGTCCCGCCGGCGGGCAGGGGAGGGAAGACGGAGGCGGTCGGGTAGTTGTTCATGAGCGGGCGGGCTTGCGGCGCGGGCAACGTTCGTTGAGGCAGGCCGCGGTGACCTGAAGCTTCTGCGAGAGCGGGCGCATGCCGTGCTTGGCGGCCACGGCCTTGCCGTACCATTCCATGAACGGGGCGTCGACCTCGACGATGGAGTCGCAGTTCTCGCAGATCAGCTGCGCGCGGAAGGTGGCGCTGCCCGCCTCGGCGAGGTAGTACTTCTGGTCGCGGCCGACGTCCATCTCGCGGATGACGTTGCTGCCGACCAGGAGGGGCAGGGCGCGGTAGATCGTCGCGCGCGAGACGCTGCGGTCGAGCGAGCGGGCCTTCTTCAGCAGGTCCTCGGCCGTGTAGTGGCCCTGGATCGACCGGGCCGCCTCGAACACCGCCATCCGCTGGCGCGTCGCCCGGAGGCCTTTTTCGGCGATGAACGCCTTGAAGGCGCCGGATTGGACGGCGGATTCTGGATTGGTTTGCTTGGGCATGCCGATTTGAGACACTTTTGATACTGAAACCCCTTCGCGTCAACTCGGGACGCGACATTGACACCCGCCCTCCGGAGTCCTTCATTTGCCCTCTTTTCCCCTCGGGAAAGCCCGCCCACCGATGACCCAGAACACGGACGACCTACGCATCCGCAGCCAGCACCCCCTGCTGTCTCCCGCCCTCGTGCTCGCCGACCTGCCGGTCTCCGAGCGCGCCGCCGAGGTCGTCGCCGGCGCCCGCCGCGACGCCGCCCGGGTCATCTCCGGCCAGGACGACCGTCTCCTGGTCGTCGTCGGCCCCTGTTCCGTCCATGACACCAAGGCCGCCCTGGAGTACGCCGCCCTGCTGAAGAAGGAAGCGCAGAAGCACGCGGGCGATCTGCTCGTCGTCATGCGCGTCTATTTCGAGAAGCCCCGCACGACGGTCGGCTGGAAGGGGCTCATCAACGACCCGCTGGTCGACGGCTCGTTCCGCATCAACGACGGCCTGCGCCTCGCCCGCGGCCTCCTCGCGCAGATCGCCGAGGCCGGCCTGCCCGCCGCGACCGAGTTCCTCGATCCGATCACGCCGCAGTACGTCGCCGACCTCGTCGCCTACGGCGCCATCGGCGCGCGCACCACGGAAAGCCAGATCCACCGCGAGCTCGCCTCCGGCCTGTCGATGCCCGTCGGGTTCAAGAACGGCACCGACGGCTCGGTCCAGGTCGCCGTCGACGCCTGCCTCTCCGCCCGTTCCTCGCACTGGTTCCCCTCCGTCACCAAGGACGGCGTCGTGGCCATCTTCCAGACCTCGGGCAATCCGGACGCGCACGTCATCCTGCGCGGCGGTTCGCGCACCGGCCCCAATTACGGCGCCGAGTTCGTGACCGACGCCGCCGCCCGCATCCAGAAGGCCGGCCTCACCACGCGCCTCGTCATCGACTGCTCCCACGGCAACAGCTCCAAGGACCACCGCCGCCAGCCCCTCGTCGCCGCCGAGATCGCCGCGCAGGTCGCCGCGGGCTCCCGCGTCATCGCCGGCGTGATGATCGAAAGCCATCTCACCGAAGGCCGCCAGGACTGGAAGGGCAAGGACGCATCCGCCTACGGCTGCAGCATCACCGACGCCTGCATCTCCTTCGAACAGACCGTGCCCGTCCTCGACGGCCTCGCCGCCGCGGTCCGTGCCCGCCGCGCGCTCCCGGCGTCCTGAACTTCGCCATGAACTCCGTACTCAAGCTCATCCTCGACGGGGAAGCCCTCGACACCGCCCAGATCGGCCGCATCCTCGGCCTCGGCGCCGAAGCCGTGGACCGTGAGCTGGCGGCCCTGCGGCAGCAGGGCGTGCTCCTCGGCATGCGCCCCGTGCTCAACCCGGGCTTCGAGTCCGAGCACCGCGTGCGCGCCGTCATCGAGATCAAGGTCCGCACCGAGGGCGTCGGCGGTTTCGACGCGATCGCCGAGCGCATCTCCGCCTTCGAACAGGTCGAGAGCTGCTATCTGATGTCGGGCGGCTATGACCTCCTGGTGGTCGTCACCGCGGACAACCTCTACAAGGTCGCGGGCTTCGTCCACGAGCGCCTGGCCCGCATCGACGGCGTCCAGGGCACGTCCACCCACTTCTTCCTCCGCGCCTACAAGAAGGACGGCTTCATCGTCTCGTCCGACGCCGCCGGCCGCGACCGCCCCTCGGTCAGCCCCTGAGCCCCGCCTGACCATGGATTCCTCCGGACGTTTCGTGGCGCGGCATGTCGCGACCCTGCCCAAGTCGGGCATCCGCGACTTCTTCGCCATCGTCTCCAAGATGAAGGACGCGGTCTCGCTCGGCATCGGCGAGCCGGACTTCGTCACGCCGTACCACATCCGCGAGGCCGCCATCGCCTCGCTCGAGAAGGGCCGCACGTCCTACACCGACAACCGCGGCACCCAGCAGTTCCGCGAGGAAGTCTCCCGTTACGTCGCCCGGAACTACGGTCCGGAGTACGATCCGGACACCGAGATCCTGGGCACCATCGGCGTCTCCGAGGCCCTCGACATCCTCCTGCGCGCGGTGCTCAACCCGGGCGACAAGGTCCTCTACCACGAGCCCTGCTACGTGAGCTACGCCCCGAGCGTCACGCTCTGCCACGCCGAGGCCATCCCGATCCGCACCGTCTCCGCCGACCAGTTCGCGCTCGACCCGGCCGCCCTCCGCGCCGCCTGGCAGCCCGGCTGCAAGCTCCTCGTCCTCAACTTCCCGACCAATCCGACCGGCGGCACCGCCGACCGCGCCAAGCTCGAGGCCATCGCCAAGTTCGCCATCGAGAAGGACCTGCTGGTCGCTTCCGACGAGATCTACTCCGAGCTCACCTTCGAGGGCGACCACGTCTCCATCGCCTCCCTGCCGGGCATGCGCGAGCGCACGGTCTTCCTGCACGGCTTCTCGAAGGCCTTCGCGATGACCGGCTTCCGCATCGGCTACGCCTGCGGCCCCGCCGCCGTCATCGACGGCATGCTCAAGGTGCACCAGTACGGCATCATGTGCGCCCCCATCATGAGCCAGGAGGCCGCCGTCGAGGCCCTCCGCAACGGCCGTGACTCGATGCTGCACATGCGCGACAAGTACCGTGAGCGCCGCGACTTCATCGTCCGCCGCTTCAACGAGCTCGGCCTGAAGTGCCATCTCCCCCGCGGCGCGTTCTACGCCTTCCCTGACATCACCTCGACGGGGCTGGATTCGATGACCTTCGCTCAGAAGCTGCTCGAGCAGCAGAAGGTCGCCATGGTCCCGGGCACGGCCTTCGGCGCGGCCGGCGCGGGCTTCTGCCGCGCGTCGTTCTCGACCAGCTACGAGCGCATCCACGAGGCCGGCGAGCGGATCGCCCGCTTCCTGGACGGACTGCCGCGGCGCTGAGCATCCTTGCTTGCTAGCCGGGCGGGTAGCCCTGACTGTCCCCTCATGGAACGGAACACTGAACTTTCCCGCGCGGTTGCCATCGTGGGCCGTCCCAACGTCGGCAAGAGCCGCCTCTTCAACCGTCTGGTCGGCCGGCGCATCTCGATCGTCCACGACCAGCCGGGCGTCACCCGCGACCTCATCACGGCCGACGTCTTCGAAGGGCGCTACACCCTGATGGACACGGGCGGCATCGGCCTCTACCGCGCCGAGCTGACGCCGAAGGTCGTGGCCGACGCGGTCGAGGAGCAGGTCGACTTCGCCCTGGCCGCCGCCGCCCTCGTCCTGCTCGTCGTCGACGCCGCCGAGGGCTGCGCCCCGCTCGACCTCGAGGTCGCCGCCAAGCTCCGCCAGGCCGGCAAGAAGGTCATCGTCGTCGCCAACAAGGCCGACACCGAGGAGCGCGACGGGCTGATGTCCGAGTTCTTCGCGCTCGGTTTCGGGGAGCCGCTGCTCATCTCCGCCGAGCATGGCCGCGGCGTCCCGCGCCTGCAGGCCCTGATCGTCAAGCTGCTCGGGCCCGAGCCGACGACGCCCCGCGAGGAAGGCCCCCGGCCGATCCGGCTGGCCCTCGCCGGCCGCCCCAACGTCGGCAAGAGCTCGCTCGGCAACCGCCTGCTGGGCGGTTCGCGCCTCATCGTCAGCGAGGTCGCGGGCACCACGCGCGACCCCGTGCGCGCCCGCCTTTCCCGCACCAAGGCCGACGGCACGCAGGCGAAGTTCTCGCTCGTCGACACCGCCGGCCGCCGCACCGCGAACAAGCGCGACACGCTCGACTTCTACTCGCAGGTCCGCGCCGACGAGATCCTCGCGGAGACCGACGTGGTCTTCCTCGTGCTCGACGCCGGCCAGGGCGTGACGCGCATCGACAAGCAGCTGGCCGGGGAGCTCGCGCTCCTGGGCTGCGGTCTCGTCGTGGTCGTCAACAAGTGGGACCTCGCGAAGACGGCCTTCCGCGAGAAGAACATCGACGGCTTCGAGGACGAGGAGGAGTTCCGCGCGAAGTTCCGCGCGGCCATCCGGCGCGAGCTCTTCTTCCTGCCGGATCCGCCCATCCTCTTCGTGTCCGCCCAGACGGGCCTGCGCGCCGAGGACATGCTCGACGCCGCCGAGGGCGTCTTCGTGCGCGCCGGCACGGCGATCTCGACCGGCCGCCTCAACCGCGTCGTCCAGGAACTGATGATCAAGCGTCCGCCCCGCATGGTGTCGGGCAAGCGCTTCAAGTGCTACTACGTGACGCAGGTCTCCAAGCGGCCCATCCGCTTCCGGCTCTTCTGCAATTCCGAGGAACGCCTCGAGGACGCCTACCAGCGCTTCCTCGTCAAGGGCGTGCACGAGAGCTTCGACCTCGCCGGGGTCCCGCTCTTCCTCGACATCGTCGGCAAGCCCAAGCAGTCCGGCCGTCGCTCGGGCGGCCCCGGCGCCATGGGCGGGGCGCTGCCCGCCGACGAAGGCGAGGTCCGCAAGCCTTCCGCGAAGGTCGCCGGCAAGGCCGTCGTCGACGCCGCGCCTAAGAAGGCGATCGGCCCGTCCGGCCCGCGTCTGGGCAAGTCCAAGAATCCGCGGAGCAAGGTCGCCCCGGTCCGCAAGAAAGCCTACACCCGCTGGGATAAGCCGCGTTCGCTGAAAGGTCGCGCCGCGCGCCAGGCCCGCAAGTGACGCATGCCGCGGAGACTGGTCCTGCTCGGTTCGGATGAGATCGCGCTCCCGGCGTTCGCCGCGGTCCGCGCCTTGCCCGACGCCGAGGTCGTGGCGGTCTACGCGCAGCCGGACCGGCCCGCCGGCCGGGGCCAGGAAATCCGGCCTAACCCCGTGGCCGCCTGGGCGCAGGCCGCCGGCCTGCCGCTCCGTCAGCCCGAGAAGCTCGGCCCGGAAGACGCGCAGGAACTGGCCGCGCTCGGCGCCGACCTCGGCGTGGTGATGGCTTACGGCCAGCTGCTGAAGGCCGACTTCCTCGCCGCGACGCGGCTGGGCTTCGTCAATTTCCATGGGTCGCTCCTCCCGGCCTTGCGCGGGGCGACGCCCGTCGAAGGCGCGCTCGCGCTCGGGCTCGCGGAGACGGGCGTGTCCCTGCAGCAGGTGGTCCTGAAGCTCGACGCAGGCCCCATCCATGCGGCGCGGAGCCTGCGTCCGTCGCCCGGCGAAGGTCGCGCGGCCCTGCGCGCCCGTCTCGGCCTGCTCGCCGGCGAACTCGCGTCCGCGGCTTTGCCGGCGGTGCTGGCCGGCGTCTCGACGCCCGTCCCGCAGGACGAGTCCATGGTCACGTATGCGCGCCGGCTGAACCGCGGCGACGCGCCGCTCGACTTCCGCCAGCCGGCCGTCGTGCTCGGCCGGCGCGTGCTCGCCCTCGAAGGCTGGCCGGGTTCGACCTGCGAGCATCGGGGCGTCACGATCAAGGTGGGCGAAGCGCAGGCCGAAGAGACGGCCTCGGGCGGCCCGCCCGGCCTGATCCTGTCCGCGGACCGCGCCGGCGTCCGCGTCGCCTGCGGGCAAGGCGTGCTCGTCCTCCGACGCCTGCAACGCCCCGGCGGCAAGATGCTTCCCGCGGGAGAATTCCTCGCGGGCTTCCCGCTGGCCGCCGGCGAGACGCTGGCCTCCGCCGAGATGCCGGCCTTCGTCGCCGACGTCCCGTTTCCCCGGGCGCCCAAGGCGTAATCGCTTGATAAGCGTTCCCGGCTTGCTGTCATAGCCGCATGCGCGCCGCCATCCTCTGCCTTTGCCTGGCCGTCGGCGCCGTGGCGCAGACCAAGGATCTTTCCTTCCAGCAGGTGACGGGCGGCGTGTTCGCCGGTTTTTCCGAGGACGCCAAGGCCGAGAAGGTCTGGGAGGCCGCGGCCCGGCAGATGCGTCCGGCGGCCAAGGAAGGGCAGTGGGACATGGAGGACATCACCCTCCGCTCCTTCCGGGACGGCCGTCCGCTGGCCCGGTTCGAGAGTCCCTCCGGCGTGATGACGCCGGCCGTGCGCGCCGCGCAGGGCGCCGACAAGGTGCGGGCGAACTCGCCGAGCTTCGGGCTCGCGGGGAAAGGCTGGAGCTGGCGTTCCACCCCGCAGGGAGACGCCTTCGCGATCTTCGCCGAGGTCGTCGCGGAACTCGATCTCACGAAGCCGGCGGCCCGTCGTCTGCGTCTCCAGGCGCGGCGGCTCGACGCTGCGCCGACCGCCGGCGGCACGCTGATGGTCTTCACGGGCGGCGTGGTCGCGGAACGCGTCGGCGAGCGGACCACGTGCGAACGTCTCGAATGCCTCGTCAGCGACGGGCCGGGGGGCGACGCCGAAGTGCGTTCCCTCGTCGCCCTGGGAAGCGTCGTGCGCGTCGTCGGCGCGCAGACCCTGCGGGGCGACCGCGCGACCTTCGACCCCAAGGCGGATACCGCCGAACTCGTCGGTCAGGTCGAGATCGAGGAGCCGGAGGCCAAGGGTTCCGCCCAGCGTCTCCGCCACCAGCCCAAGCTCGGTCTGACGGAACTCTACGCCGGCGACGGCCGGGCGGTCCGTCTCCAGCTGCGGCGCAAGCAGGAGGCGCCCGCCGACCTGACCGGCGCGCGCATCACGCTGCGGCGCGATCCCGCCGCCGGTCTCACCCGCGTCGAAGTCCAGGACGAGGCGACCTATGTCTCGGCCGACACGCGCCTCACCGCGCGCCGCCTGGTCGCCACCGAGGCCCAGGCCGGCGGCGGGCAGCTCGAAGCCGAAGGGGACGTGAAAGGGCGGCTCGAAGGTTCCGAATTCACCGCGGGCCGCGCTCGTTGGGACCGTAAGTCCAAGGTGGTCGACCTGGCCGAGGCGCCCCGCCTGCGTGAACAGCGCGGGCTCGAGGCGGCCGGTTTCGCGATCCGCACCGACGCGCTCAAGGACCGCATCGAGATCCGCTCGGGACCCGGCGTGCGCGCCGCCTTGCGCCTGCCGCCCGAGGAGAACGGAGGCGTCCCCGGTCTCGCCGAAGCGGACCAGGTCGTGGTCGTGACCGAAGACGGCGCGATGCAGGCCGAGCTGCTCGGCGACGTCCGCTATGTCGCCGGCCCGATCGTCACTTCCTCCGACCTGATGGTCGCCTTCGCCTTGCCCGTCCCGAAGAAGCGGGGCGAGTACGCGCTGCACAAGGTCATCCTCTCCGGCAAGGTCCGTTACGCCCAGCCGGGCCTCCGTTGCCTCGGCGAACGCCTCGACCTCACTCCGGCCGTCCAGATCGAGGAGGTCCTCGCGCAGGACGCGCTCGTGGGGCAGCCGCGCCTGCTCACGCTGTCGGGCGGCGTCGGTCCGACCCGCCCGCGGCTCTTCGTCTCGCAGGGCCCCGGCCAGGAAGTCGCCTTCGTGGCCGATGCGCACGAGGTCCTCCACACCCCGGCCCTGACCAAGTTCTTCCTGCGCGGCGCGGTCGCGATCGATTCCGAAGCCACGGACGCCACCTGCGACCTCCTCGAAGGACTCGCCTCCCCGGACAAGTCCGGCCGGCTCGTCGCCCGACGCGTGGTCGGCCGCGGCAACGTGGGCGTGGTCGCGGGCGGCGCCAGCGCCAAAGGCCGCTCGTTGGAGATGAATCCGGAGCTCGGCACGGCGCGGCTGCTGGGCGACGCGCGCATCCTCGACAAGAACGGCAACGAGGGCGTCCCGGCGAAGGAGGTCACCTACGACCATAAGACGAAGTCCTGGCGGATGGACTCGGCGCCCGACGACCTCAACCCCGGCCAGGTGGTGCGTCCGAAGATCTTCCTCGGCCGCGACTTCACCTTGCCCGAGGTCAAAAGCCTCGACAAGGCACGCTGACCGCTTCCTCTTATCCGCATGGCCGCAACGAGCGAGAAGGGCGTCATCCGGGCGCAGGCCTTGGCCAAGCACTACGACGCCAAGGTGGCCGTGCAGGACGTCAGCCTGTTCCTGCAGGGCGGCGAGATCGTCGGCCTGCTCGGGCCGAACGGCGCGGGCAAGACCACCACTTTCTACATGGTCGTCGGGCTGATCCCGTCGACGCACGGCCGCGTCTTCCTCGACGGCCAGAACATCACCGGGGCCCCCATGTGGCGGCGCGCCCGCGCCGGCGTCGGCTACCTGCCGCAGGAGGCTTCGGTCTTCCGTAAGCTCACCGTCTGGGAGAACGTCATGGCCGTGGTCGAGACGCTCGACCTCGGCGAACGGGAGCGCAAGGAGCGCACGGCGGAACAGCTCGCCGAGCTCGGGCTGGAGAAGCTCGCCCGCCAGCCCGCCTTCACGCTTTCCGGGGGCGAACGGCGCCGACTGGAGATCGCCCGGGCGCTGGCCACCCGGCCGCGTTTCCTGCTGATGGACGAGCCGTTCAGCGGGGTCGACCCGATCTCGGTCGCCGAAGTCCAGTCCATCATCCGCAAGCTCAAGGCCCGCGGCATCGGCGTCCTCATCACGGACCATAACGTCCGCGAGACCCTCGCCATCGTCGACCGGGCCTACCTGATCCACCAGGGCAGGGTGCTGGTCTCCGGGACGCCCGCCGAAATCGTGGACAATCCCGAAAGCCGCCGCCATTATCTCGGCGAAGGCTTCAAACTCTGACGTCCATGTCCGACCCCGCCCCCGATACCCGCCCAGAATCCGTCTCGGTGCGGGAGTTCCTGACCTCCTTCCAGGACATGCTCCAGATGGAGCTCCTCGCCGGCGCCGAGGGCCTCGACAACGTCATCGCCGAGAAGTCGCTCAACCGTCCGGCCCTCGCCGTCACCGGTTACTTCAAGGAGTTCGCCTACAAGCGCCTCCAGCTCTTCGGCGCGGGCGAGATGGCCTACCTCGCCGACCAGGCCGACGCGGTCCGCGAGAAGCTGCTCGACGACGTCTTCTCCAAGCGCATCCCCGCCGTGGTGATCTCGCGCGGCCTGCCGGCCGACGAGGTGCTCCTGCGCATCGCCGACCGCCACAAGGTCCCGCTCATCCGCACGCAGCTCAAGTCGAAGGACTTCTCGGCGGAGGCGACCGTGCTCCTCGAGGAGAAGTTCGCGCCCCGCACGAACATGCACGCCACCCTGGTCGACATCAAGGGCGTGGGCGTGCTGCTCCGCGGCGACTCCGGCATCGGCAAGAGCGAGTGCGCCCTCGCGCTCATCGAGCGCGGGCACTCCCTGGTCGCGGACGACTTCGTCATCGTGACGCTCATCGGCGACCGCGAGCTGCAGGGCACCGCCAAGGAGCTCAACCGCGGCTACATGGAGTGCCGCGGCATCGGCATCATCAACATCCCCTCGATCTTCGGCGTCCGTTCCATCCGCCGCGAGAAGCGCGTCGACCTCGTCGTCACGTTCGTGCTCTGGCAGCCGGGCATGGACGAGGAGCGCTCCGGGCTCGAGGTGGAGACCTTCGAGATCCTCGGCCGCAAGGTGCCGCACATGACGATCCCGGTCCGGCCGGGCCGTGACATGGCCCGCCTCGTCGAGGTGGCCGCCTCGGTGCAGGCCCTGCGCGGGATGGGGCATGACTCCGCCAAGGAGTTCAGCGAACGCCTCATCCAGTTCATGGCGAAGGGCAAGGCCGGCGAGGCCTGAGCTACTTCTTCCGTCCGTCCCAGCGGCAGTCGGCCATCACGCGCAGGCAGACTTCGCGGAGGTCGAACAGCGTGGCTTCGAGGTCATGCGCCGCCTCGGCCGACGAGAGGCGCGCGCCGGCGGGCAGGCCGGCGGTGAGGCCGATGGAATAGTTGATGGCCGCGAGGGCGCGCTTCATGTGCACGAGCGCCAGGGGCAGGTCGCCGGTGTCGGTGGCGTTGATCGCCATGACCATCTGGTGCTGAGCGTCCCAGAAGGAGTGCATGATGTTGGTCGCCTCGAGCGCGGTGAGCTGGGCCCCGGCGTCGACGTTCAGGCGGCGGAAGGACTGCGTGAGCTGGAGGGACAGCGCCCGGGCCACGACGTAGACGGGATGCTGGTGGATGCAGTAGGGGAGGTCGGGGCCTTCGTCCTCGTCGTCGTTGACCTCCTCGGGTCCGTCGCCGGGCGCCCAGTCGGCGTTCTCCCAGCCCATCCGGCGGGCGCTGATGTCCAGGCGGTCGGGCAGGTTCTTGACCTCGTTGTAGTAGGCGAGGAAGCGGCCGACCTCGAGGTCGTTGCGCTGCAGGTAGCCGGACCAGTCGGCTTCGCCCCAGGAGGCGTTGCCGGAACCGTCGAAGTCGCCAAGGGGTTGGTCGCCATCGTCCATAGGGCCCATCATTGGGTGCTTTTCCCCCGTTGCAAACCCCTTGTGGCGAAAATGCCCTTGTCCCGCCCGCCCCGAACGTGGCTAATCCGGCATGGCCCCGGCCCTTCCTGCCCTGACCGCCGCCCTGACGGCCGGTCGCGACCTCGCCCCCGCGGAGGCCGCCGCCGCGGCCTTGGCCATGGCGGACGCCGCCGTGACCGACGCCGACAAGGCGGCGTTCCTGCTTGCCTTGGCGCGCAAGGGGGAGACGGCCGCGGAGGTCACCGGTTTCGCGCGGACCTACCGCGACCTCGCCCGCCGGACCGACTTCGGCGACTGGCCGGCCCGCGCCATCGACATCGTCGGCACGGGCGGCGACCGTTCCGGCAGCTTCAACATCTCGTCGGCGAGCGCGCTCATCGTCGCCGCGGACGGCGTTCCGGTGCTCAAGCACGGCAACCGCTCGATCACCTCGAAATCGGGCAGCGCGGACTTCCTCGCCGGCCTCGGGGTCGTGCTCGAAGCCACCGACGAACAGCTGCGCCGCGGCCTCGCGGAGGCGAACTTCTGCTATCTCTACGCGCCGGCTTTCCATCCCGCCTTCAAGGCCGTGCTCGGCGTGCGCAAGCAGCTCGCCGAGGGCGGGACCAAGACCGTGTTCAACGTCCTCGGGCCGCTGATCAATCCGGCCCGCCCGGCCCACATGGTCGTCGGCGTCTACGACGAACGCTGGGTCGAGCCCCTCGCGGCGACGCTCGGCGAGCTCGGCGTGAAGCGGGGCCTCGTGACGCATTCCCGCGCCGGCGGCGGCATGGACGAGATCACCACGGCCGGCGAAGTGCGCGTCCGCGGCTGCGGCGAGCTCGCCTCGGTCGACGCGGTCTGGCTGCCCGGTGATTTCGGTTTCAAGACCTGCGCGGTCGCCGACCTGCGCGGGGGCACGCCCGAGGAGAACATCGCGATGTTCAGCGACCTGCTCGTGGGCGGCGTCTCCGACGGCCTGCTGGACACCCTTTGCCTCAGCGCGGGCACGGCCCTCTGGGTCGCGGGCCGGGCGGCCGATCCGGCCGCCGGCGCCAAGCGCGCCCGGGAGATCGTGCTCGGAGGCGAACTGCGTGAAGAGGCCCGGCGGCTGCGCGCGGCCTTCCGCGTCGCCTGATCAGCGCGCCAGCAGGATCTCCAGGGTGCGGCCGGTGGCGCCCCGGTTGCCTTGGTGCCACGCGGCCGCCCGGCGGCCCGGCTCGCTTCGGTCGCGCTCGTCGGCGCAGAGCACGGTGAGCCTCGCCTCGAGGGCGTCGGCGTCCTCCGCGCGGAACGCGGCCCCGGCTTTCTCGAGTCCGCGGCAGATGTCGCGGAAGTTGGACATGCGCGGTCCGTAGACGATGCCCACGCCCGCCGCGGCGCATTCGATCGGCGTCTGCCCGCCTTCGTGCGGAGGCAGGCTCTTGCCGCAGAAAGCGACGTCGGCGGCGCGGGTGAGGCGGCGCAGTTCGCCGGTGGTGTCGGCGAGGTGCACGACCGTGCCGGCCGGCGCGACGGGCCCGCCGGAGGAGCGCTGGTGCCAGTCCAGGCCGCTGGCGCTGACTTCCGCGGCGACCTCGGCGCGGCGTTCGGAGTGGCGCGGGACGAGCAGGAGGCGGACGTCCGTGCCCGCCGCGCGCAGGTCGCGGACGGTGCGGAGGAGCAAGGTCTCTTCGCCCCTCCATGTCGACGACCCCAGGAGGACGACCGTGCGCGGATCGGCGCCGAAGCCCAGTTCCGCGCGGAGCCGCGCGCGTTCGTCGGCCGGCATCGGCGCGTCGCCGGCGACGTCGAACTTGATGTTGCCGGTGAGCACGGCGTCAAAGCCGAGCTCGCGGAAGCGGCGCGCGTCCTCCTCGCTGCCGGCGGCGATCCGCCGGAAGTGGCCGAGGACGTAATGCGAAAGTTTCCGGAAGCGTCGGTGACGCGCGAAGGACTTGTCGGAGATGCGCCCGTTGATGAGGTAGGCCGGCACGCCCCGGGCGCGCGCCTGGGCGAGGTGCTCGGGCCAGAGTTCGCCTTCCACGAGGACGACGACGTCGGGGCGGATGCGGCGCCAGGCGAGGGCGCTGCAGGGCCACAGGTCGGCCGGGAAGACGCCGATCGCGTCCGCCACGTCGGCATACCGTTCCTTGGCGAGGCGCAGGCCCGTGCTCGTGGTCGTGGTGAGGATGATCTCGGCTTCGTCCGTGGCCCGCAGTTGTCGGAGCAGGGGGCCGATGGCCTCGATTTCCCCGACCGAGACCGCCTGGATCCAGAACCGGCGTTTCCCGGGGGTCTTGGGGCCGGGGGCGGGGAAGAAGCCGAAACGCTGGCTGAAGCCCGTGCCGTAGCCCCCGCGGCGGAGCATCCGCCAGAAATAGTAGGGGAGGGCCGGGATCAGCAGCAGCGGGAAGAGTATCCGGTAGGCCCAAGACATCGCGTTGCGCCGACCCTGCCGAGGCGGCCTCCGGCTGTCAGTTCCAAAGGAGGCAGTTTGGGCTGATTTTCCCGCTTGCCCCGGGCGGTCAGGGGTGTTTGAACCCACTTTCCACCGTTTGAAGCGACCGCCGATCGCTTCGGACATAAAACCCAAAACCCAGTCAGCCATACCTGATCCAATGTCCCCTCCTTCGGCAGGAAAAGGGATACGGAGCCAAAAAACACCATGAACATCACAGTCAAAGACCTCCTCGATGCCGGCGTCCACTTCGGACACCAGACCCGTCGCTGGAATCCCCGCAGCCGTCCGTACATCTTCGACCACCGCAACGGCGTGTCGATCATCGACCTCGAGAAGACCCACGCGTGCCTCGCCGCCGCGGCCGCCTTCGTCGAGGACACCGCCGCCAAGGGCAAGGAAGTGCTCTTCGTCGCGACCAAGCCCCAGGCGCAGGAAGTCGTCCGCCAGGCCGCCAAGTCGACCGGCATGCCCTTCGCCGTGAACCGCTGGCTCGGCGGCACGCTCACCAACTTCGCGACCATCAAGCGCTCGCTCGACAAGTACCGCACCTACCTCCGCATGGAGCAGGACGGTTCCCTCGCCAAGATGCACAAGAAGGAAGCCGCCGCCGTGAAGCGCGAGATGTCGCGCATGGCCCGTAACTTCGAAGGCCTCCTCGAGTACCGCGACCTCCCGGCCGCCATGATCGTCGTCGACACCAAGCTCGAAGAGATCGCCGTCAACGAAGCCGTCCGTCTCGGCATCCCCGTGATCGGCCTCTGCGACTCCAACTCCGACCCGACCCTCCTCAAGTTCCCCGTCCCGGGCAACGACGACGCCGCCAAGTCCATCCGCCTGGTCGTCGAAGTCCTCACCCAGGCCGTCCAGAACGGTCTCGCCCGCCGCAAGGTGGTCGCCCAGGACCGCAAGACCGTCACCCCGGTGTCCCGCCAGGACGCCGGCGAGTCCGTCCAGCCCGAGGTCCAGATCTCGGAAGAGCTCCTCAAGGCCAACGAAGGCGCGGAAGCCGTCGAAGGCGCCGCTCCCGCCAAGCGCCCGTCCCCTCGCAAGTCCAAGTAATCCGACCATGTCCGCTATCACCGCCCAGACGGTCAACGATCTGCGCCAGCGTACCGGCGCGGGTCTGATGGATTGCAAGAAGGCCCTGACCGAGGCCGCCGGCGACATGGAGAAGGCCGTCGAGATCCTCCGCATCAAGGGCGTCGCCACGCGCAACAAGAAGGCCGACCGTAAGGCGAGCGAGGGCATCCTCGCCGTCAACGTGTCCGCCGACGGCCGCGTCGCGACCCTCCTCGAGCTGAACTGCGAGACCGACTTCGTCGCCAAGAACGAGGCCTTCATCGCCCTCGCCAAGGAGCTCACCGCCCAGGCCGCCGCCAACGGCGTCGACGGTCTCCTCGACCAGCCTTACCACGCCGACAAGTCCCGCAAGGTGAACGACTACCTGAACGACCAGGTGCTCAAGATCGGCGAGAACCTCAAGGTCGCCCGCGTCCTGAAGTTCGAAGCCTCCGGCGTGGGTCGCGTCTCCGCGTACGTCCACACCGGCGCCAAGATCGCCGTCCTCCTCGAACTGGGTCTCAAGACCCAGGCCGCCGCCGCCAACCCGGAGGTCGCCGAACTGGCCCGTCAGCTCGCCATGCAGGTCGTCGCCAACAACGCCCGCTTCGTCCGTCGCGAGGAAGTCTCCGCCGAGGTCGTCGCCAAGGAGCGTGAGATCGCCGCCGAGTTCACGAAGTCCGAGGCCGACAAGGCCATCGAGGAAGCCAAGCGCGTCGTCGAGGACTACAAGGGCCAGCTCGCCGAGCAGCAGGCCGCGAACAACGCCGAAGCCGTCGCCGAGCTCGAGAAGCGCATCGCCGTGGGCGAGAAGCAGGTCGTCGCCGCCGAAGGCCGCAAGAAGGGCCAGCTCTCCAACATGGAGAAGATCGTCTCCGGCCGCGTGGACAAGTTCTTCGCCGACTCCTGCCTCCTCGAACAGGCTTACTTCCGCGATCCCGAGCAGAAGATCCAGGCCCTCATCGCCGCCGCCAAGACCAAGGTCGGCGAAGAGGTCTCGATCGTCCGCTTCACCCGCTTCCAGGTGGGTGAGACCGCCGCCGAGTAATCCGCGCCGAGCCCGGGCCCGCCAAGGCCGGCTGCCGCGAGGTGGCCGGCCTTTTGCTTGGCTTGCGCCCCCGGTCGGTGCGCGCAGACTCCGGGCATGGCCTTCCGCGCGGACATCTTCTGGCAATCAGCCTGCGGACGTTGTCCGGACTGCGGCGCGCCGATCCGCGCCGAGGGCGACCGGACGGGACGGTTCGCGCGTCTCTGGGACACGCCGACGCATTGCGCGGGCTGCGGCATGACCCTGCGGCGCAAGGAAGGTTTCTTCCTCGGCGCGATCGTCTGGAACTACGGACTCACCGCTTTCGGCGTGCTCCCGCTCGTGCTCGTCGCCTATCGCCTGGGCTGGATCGGCGGCGACTGGGCGGTGCGTCTCGCGGTGGGGGCGATCTTCGTGGTGCCGCCGCTCATCCACGCTTTCGCCTGGCGGCTGTGGGTCGGCACTTACTACGGTTTCCTGCCCGACCAGCTTCCCTCCGGCGGCCGTCGGCTCGACGACTGATCAGGTGCGGCGCGCCGCCATCCGGCGCACCAGCTCCACGAGGAAGGCCGTATCGCCCCGGGTCGATTGCAGATGCGAGACGGCTTCGGCGGTCAGCTGCTCGATCCGCCGCTTCGTCGCGTCGACGCCGTGCAGGCCGGCATAGGTGAACTTGCCGTTCTGCGCGTCGGCCCCGACGGGCTTGCCCAGCTGGGCGGCGTCGGCGGTGAGGTCGAGGAGGTCGTCGACCAGCTGGAAGGCGATGCCCGCGGCACGGCCGGCGCGCCGGCAGCGTTCGACGTCTTCGGCCGACGCACCGCCGACCAGCGCGCCCATGGCGCAGGAGGCGCTGAGCATCGCGGCGGTCTTGCCGAGCAGGATGAACTCGAGGCGGTCGGCGGACGCGCCGGCGGCGAGTCCGCCCATGTCCTCGGTCTGTCCGCCGACCAGGAGCGTCGACCCGGCCGTCACGGCGAGTTCGCGCACGAGGGCGGTGGCGAGGGCGGGCCGGTCGGCGTAGCCGACGGCGAGCAGTTCGAAGGCGAGCGGCTGCAGGGCGTCGCCGGCGAGCAAGGCCGTCGCTTCGTCGAAGGCCTTGTGGCAGGAGGGCCGGCCCCGGCGGAGGTCGGAGTCGTCCATGCACGGCAGGTCGTCGTGGATCAGCGAATAGGTGTGGACGCACTCCAGCGCGGTGGCCGCGTGGTCGGCGTCGGCCCCGGGGTCGAAGGCGGCGGCCGCGGCGAGGCACAGCACGGGTCGCAGGCGTTTGCCGCCGGCCTCGAGCGAATAGCGCATGGCGCCATGCAGCCGCGCCGGCCGGGCCGTCGCCGCCGGGGTCAGCCGGCGCAGGGCGCTTTCCGCCTGCGTGATGAAGGCCTCGTGTCGGGACTGGAACAGCGAGGCTTCCATGGCTTACTCCGCGGCCGCGCCGAGCTTGAAGAACGTGGCCGTGCGCCCGACGCTGCCGATGACCTCGCTCTCGGTGAGGCGGGCCAGTTCCCGGGCCTGTTGCTCCATCTCTTCGCGTTCGGCGGTGAAGCGGACCTTGACCAGGTCGGCGTTGCGGAAGGCGTCGGCGAGGAGCTTGGCGATCCCGGCGTTCACGCCGGCCTTGCCCACGAACACCTTGGGGTCGAGCGTCTGCGCCAGGCTGCGCAGCTTGCCGCGTTCGGCGCCGGTCAGGCGGGGTTGGTCTTCGGGGCCGGATTCCATGCCCGCTATGACGCTAAGGCGGGGCAGGGGAGTCAACGGACTAATCGGGCGCGTCTTGCCCTCCTTGCTCCGTCGAGGATAATGGACGGACCGATGAGTGCCTCTCCCCGTTCGCCCGCCGTCCTCCCCGAGCTCGAAGCCGCGCCGGAAGTCCGTCCGTTGGAGCCGGTCGTCGTGCACGTGCGCTGCGCTCCGGATTACGCCGACGCCCTGCGCATCTGGCAGAGCACGTTCCTGCTCGACCGTGATTCCTCCCACACCAGCCCGCTGATCGGTTTCGAGAACATCTCGCTCTATCCTCACTGGACCAGGGTGCCGTCCGGTCGGCCGTATCGGTTCACCTTGTTCTTCGAGCCGCTGCCCAAGTCGGTCCAGGTCTTCGACCTATCCGAGATCATCCCCGAGCCCCTGGGCTGGCATTTCCCGGCGATCCGCCGGAATCAGGAAGATGTCTATTGGCTGGACCTGCCCAACTGACGGAAAACAGGCTTTTAATCCCGGTCCGGGGCGGGGATTCCTGCTTGCTAAGGGGGAGGGGGACTGTCATTTCCATGGGTCAACTTCGTTAGGGAGAGGGGCGGAGCCCTTCTCACGCTGGTCGGCGGGCGCAAGCCTGTTCCAGACGGAGAGTCCGGCCAAACGGCGGGGCTTTCGGGAATTTCTCCCAAGTCGGCCATCCTCAACCCAAAACTAACCACCACCATGTCGGTCAATAAGTCTGAAGTCATCAAGAAGCACCAGCAGGACGCCAAGGACACCGGTTCCCCGGAAGTCCAGGTCGCCCTGATCACCGCCCGCGTCACCCACCTGACCGAGCACCTGCGCACCCACCGCAAGGATTTCCACTCCCGTCGCGGCCTGATCATGCTGACGAACCGTCGTCGCAAGCTCCTCGCCTACCTGAAGTCGAGCGACCTGGACCGCTACAACGCGCTCCTCGCCAAGCTCAACCTCCGCAAGTGAACGGCGCCCCCGGGCGCTTTTGTTCACCGAGCGTCCCAGCCTAGGCTGGGACGTCCGCTTTTCACCCACCCCAACCACAACCCGCCGGGCACTCCCGCCCGGCACAACGCAACAAGCAAAAACACACCATGAAACAGAAACACTCCGTGACCATCGACGAACTCGGTATCACGATCAGCACGGGCTCCATCGCCCGCCTCGCCAACGGCGCGGTCACCATCAGCAAGGGCGAGACCACGCTCTTCGTGTCGGCCACCGCCGCCGAAGACCTGCGCTCCCCCGACCAGGACTTCTTCCCCCTGACCGTCGACTACCGCGAGAAGTTCGCGGCGGCCGGCCGTTTCCCGGGCGGCTACTTCCGTCGTGAAGGCAAGCCTTCCGACAAGGAGATCCTGACCTCGCGCCTCTGCGACCGTCCCCTCCGTCCGCTCTTCCCCGAAGGCTTCCTCAACGAAGTCCAGGTCATCGGCCTCCTCCTCTCCGCCGACCAGATCAACGACTCCGACGTGCTCATGGTGAACGGCGCCTCCGCCGCGCTCCTCTGCTCCGACATCCCGTGGAACGGCCCGATCGCCGGCATCCGCCTCGGCCGCATCAACGGCCAGTTCGTCGTCAACCCGACCCACGAACAGCAGTATGAGTCCGACCTGGACCTCATCTACGTCGGCAACGAGAACGACATGATGATGATCGAAGGTTCGGCCGACCAGCTGCCCGAAGCCGACTTCATCGCCGCCCTCGAATACTCCCAGAAGGCCATCCAGCCGATCATCGCCGCCCAGCGCAAGCTCGCCGCGATGTACTCCAAGGCCAAGCGCGTCTTCCCGCTCGTCGTCTGCGAGCCGAAGGCCCTCGCCATCTGCGAACGCGTGGCCGCCGAAGGCGACCAGCTCAAGAAGGCGATCTTCCTCGCCTCCAAGAAGGAACGCGGCGACGCCGTGAAGGCCGTGGTCGAGAAGGCCAAGGCCGCCTGCAAGGCCGAGCTCGGCGACGTCTTCGACGCCCGCCAGATCAAGATGGCCTTCGAGAAGCTCCAGGAGAAGGTCTACCGCAACGCCATCATCCAGAGCGGCGAGCGCGCCGACGGCCGCAAGCCGCTGGACCTGCGCCCGATCTCCTGCGACGTCGACGTCCTGCCCCGCGTCCACGGTTCCTCGCTCTTCCAGCGCGGCGAGACCCAGGGTCTCGTCCTCGCCACCCTCGGCACCTCCAAGGACGCCCAGGAAGTCGACGCCATCACCGGCGGTCCGAGCAAGCGCTCGTTCCTCCTGCACTACAACTTCCCGCCCTTCTCGGTGGGCGCCGCCGGCCGCTTCGGCATGACCTCCCGCCGCGAGACCGGCCACGGCAACCTCGCCGAGCGCTCGCTGCTCTCCGTCCTCCCGTCCGAGCAGGACTTCCCGTACTCCATCCGCCTCGTCTCCGAGATCATGGAGTCCAACGGCTCCACCTCGATGGCGTCCGTCTGCGGCGGCACCCTCGCGCTCCTCGACGCCGGCGTGCCCATCAAGGCCCCGGTCGCCGGCATCTCCTGCGGCCTCGTGACCGAGGACGCCTCCGGCAAGATCGTGAAGCACCGCGTGCTCACCGACATCATCGGCGCCGAAGACCACTACGGCGACATGGACTTCAAGATCTGCGGCACCCGCGAAGGCATCACCGCCTTCCAGCTCGACCTCAAGATCCACGGCCTGCCGATCGCCATCGCCAAGGAAGCCATCGCCCAGAACAAGGGCGCCCGTGACGCCATCCTGGACATCATGACGAAGCGCATGCCGGCCACCCGCGCCGAGCTCAAGTCCTGCGCCCCCCGCACCCACCGCATCAAGATCCCGGCGGACAAGATCGGCGCCCTCATCGGCCCGGGCGGCAAGAACATCAAGCGCATCACGGAGTACACCGGCTGCCAGCTCGACATCGACCAGGACGACTCCGGCTGGGTCACGATCTTCGCGACCAACGGCGAGTCCCTCGCCCGCGCGGTCAACGAGGTCAACCTCCTCTCGGCCCAGATCGAGATCAACAAGACCTACAAGGGCATCATCCGCTCCGTGAAGGAATTCGGCGCCTTCGTCGAATGCCTCCCCGGACAGGAAGGCCTCGTGCACGTCTCCGAGCTCGCCGACCACCGCGTCGAGCGCGTCGAGGACATCTGCAAGCTCGGCGACGAGATCATCGTCAAGTGCGTCGGCATCGACGACAAGGGCCGCGTGCGCCTCTCGCGCCGCGCCGCCATCGCCGAGAAGGAAGGCCGCGAATACACCCCGGCCCCGAAGCCGATGGACCGCCCCCGCGGCGACCGTCCGGACCGCGGCGAGCGCCGTCCCTTCCGCGAACGCGGCGGTGACAGCGAAGGCGGCCAGGGTTGAGCCCGGCTGACTCCGACCTGACAAGGCCCCGGCTCACCCCGGGGCCTTTTTCGTGCCGGGCGGCTCAGGCCTTCCGCATCCGCCAGGTGACGTGCAGGAGCGTGAGGATGGCGCTCGTCGGCATCATGACCGTCGCGAGCAAGGGCGACATCGCGCCCGCGGCGGAGAGGCCGATGGCGACGAGGTTGTAGAGGGTCGTGAAGACGAAGACTTCGGTGAGCACCCGTCTCCGATGACGGACCACGGCGAACAGCCGGCCCAGTCCGCGTAGGTCGCGACCGAGCAGGTAGAAGTCGGCTTTCTGTTCGAGCAGCCCGAGGTCGACGACCGGCGTGCCGCGCAGCGTCGCCTCGGAGAACGCGAGCGCGTCGTTGGCCCCGTCGCCGACCATGAGCGTCGCGGCGCCGTCATGCCGTCGGATCCAGTCCGCCTTCTGCTCGGGCGAGAGGCCCCCCAGTCCGCTGTCGGCGGCCAGCCCCAGCTGGCCCAGCAGCGACGTCACCTTCCCCTGTTGGTCGCCGGAGAGGATGAAGACCGCGATCCCGTCGGCGCGAAGGGCGTCGATGACCTCCCGGGCGTAGGCCCGCGGCTGTTCCGCGAAAAGGAAGAGGGCGAGGCGGACGCCGTCGCGGCAGAACTCCGCCGCGGACATCCCGGCCGGAGCGGGGAGGCTGCCCTGCCAGCCCGGCCGGCCGATCGTCCAGGTGACGCCCTGGGCGTCCGTCAGCATCACGCCGGCTCCCGGCACGTTGCGCAGGTCGCCGCGGCGCGGCGGCGGGTCCTCGTGCTGCGCCAAGGCCTCCCGCAGGCTCCGTCCGAACGGGTGCAGGTTGGCGTCGACCAGCGCGAACAGCGCCCGTCGCGCCTCCGCCGGCAGGGCGGCCAGCTGCTCCGGGTCGCCGAGCCGCGGGCTTTCGAGGGTGAGCGTGCCGGTCTTGTCGAAGACGACCTGACGGACGCGCAGGGCCCGCTCCCAGACGCGGTGGTCGCGCACGTAGACGCCGGCCCGGCGAAGGGCGCCGACGGCGAGTTCGGTCGCGAGGGGGAAGGCCAGGCCGATGGCGCAGGGGCAGGAGACGATCAGGATCGAGATCGCCGTCTGCAGCGCCTGCGGCCAGTCGCCGGTGAGCGTCCCGCGGAGGCCGAAGGCGAGCGCGGCGAGCGTGAGCACGACGCCCAGGTATAGGCTGAGGATGCGTTCGAGCTGGCGGGGCACGAAGGCGCCGTCGCCGCCGGCCTCGTTGAGGCGACGGAGCATGGCGTCGTGCCAGGCTTCGGTGGCTTCGAGGCGGAGCGGCGCGGCGCCGAGGTTGAGCGCGCCCGACGGGACGAGCCGTCCGGCCGGATAGACGACCGGTTCGGATTCGCCGTTGATCCAGGCGAGGCTGAGTTCGGCGTCCGTCCCGAGCAGCCGTCCGCAGACCGGCGCGACCTGTCCGCCCGGGACGGCGTAGATCTGGCCCGCACGCAAGGCCTCGACGGGGATCCGGCGGAGCGGCGCGGGGCTGTCGGCCCGCTCGAAGACGTCGACGGGCCGGAGCGCCGGCGTGCTGGCGGGCAGGCGGCGGCGGTTCTGTTCGATCGCCCGCTCCTGCGTCCAACGTCCCACCAGCATCAGGAAGGTGAACAGGCTGACGAAATCCCAGTATTCCAGGCTCGGCAGGCCGAGCGCCCAGCCGGCGAAGGCGGCCAGATAAGCGGAGACCAGGCCCAGCGCGATCGGCAGGTCCATGTGCAGCTTGCCGCGGCGCAACGCCGCCCAGGCCCGGGTCGCGAAGTAGCTCCCGCCGACCAGCATGGACAGCGTCGCGAAGAAGACCGCGAGCAGGCGGAACAGGCCGGCGAACTCCTCGTCCGCCTTCATGCCGAGGTAGGCGGGGACGGAGTTGAGCATCGCGTTCATCGCGAACGCCGCGCACAGGCCGAGGCGCGTCGTCAGCCCGTCTTCCTCGCGATGCTCCTCGCCGTCGTCGGGGACCATCAGGTAGCCGAAGCCCGCGAGCCGGGCGGCGGCCGCCGCCAGGTCCGCGCCCGCCCGCCATTCGAGGCGCAACGTCCCGCGATGCGCGTTGACCCGGGCGGCCAGCACGCCCGGGCTTTCGGCCAGCAGCTTCTCGATCAGCCAGACGCAGCCGACGCAGGCGAGGCCCCGCAGGGCGACGCGGAGGCTGCGGCGGCCGGCGGCGTCGGCGGCGGCCTGGGCCTCCTGCAGCCAGTCGAAGTCGCGCGCGCCGAGGATGGTCTCGTTGATCGGCGCGATGGCTTCGGCGCGCAGTTCGTAATAACGCCCGAGCCCGCAGCCGACGATCAGCCCGTGGACCTGTTCGCAGCCGGCGCAGCAGAAGCCCGCCGGGGCCAGCCGGCTGAGGATGGCGGAGCCGCAATGACGGCAGGTCGCGGGATCAGAGGCAGACATCGCCGGGCGCGTTGAACCAGACCGTCTTCACGAAGAGCGCGAGCGCCGCGGCCGCCGCGAGTCCGCGGCGCAGGCGGATGCTCCGTGCTTCGCCGAGCCGGAGGGTGAGCCGATGGTAGCCCATCTGCGCGGCCCAGAGCAGCGGGATGGTGCCGAGGGCGAAGCCGAAGCCGATCTCCGCGCCGCGCAGGGCCTGGCCGCTGAGCAGCGCGAGGCCGAACAAGGCGTGGAGCGGGCCGCAGGGGAGCAGGGGGCTGAGGGCGCCGAGCCAGGCGCCGGCGAACGCGGGGCCGCGGCCCTGCGTCCGTTCCATCCAGCGCGCGTGGCGCCGGCGCAGGAAGGCCGGGGCGGGGAAGCCCCGGTCCAGGCCGAGGGCCAAGGCGACGAGGAAGATCACCATCGCCCAAGGCAGGTAATCCATCAGCGGCAAGGCCATCCAGCGTCCGAATTTCGCCCCGACCGCCCCGGCCAGGCCGCCGAGCGAAGCATAGGCCAGCGTGCGGCTCAGGTGATAGGCGGTGGTGAAGCCCAGCCGTTGGTCGGCCGTCGCCCGCCAAGGGCCGAGCGCGCAGGTGAGCGGGGCGCACATCGCGCCGCAGTGCGGCGAGACGGCCAGTCCGGCGAGGAAGGCGCCGGCGCCGGTCTCAACGAGCGGGAGCATGGTCGGACGGAGGGTGGGCGGGGGTGACGGCTTCCGGCGCGTGGCGGAGCGCGATGAGGAGCCAGCAGGCCCAGACCACGACGAAGCCCAGGAACAGGGCCGCGAGGGGGATCCAAGGATGCCGGCGGAGGAGGTTCATCGGGCGAGGGTGCGCGGGTCGGGTCCGATGAAGTGGGCTTTCTGCAGCACCGAGACCTTGCCGTCGTCGCTGCGCAGGCGGAGCGTGAAGTTGAATTCGCCGCGGTAATCGCGGCGGTCGACGAGCAACGTGAGCGGGAGGGTGACTTCCGCCTGGGGCGCGATGATCAGGCCGGCCGACTGGTTGAGGATCGTGAGGCGGGTGCCCGTGGCCTCGGCTTCGACGAAGAAACGACGCTCGACGTCGTCCTTGTTCTGGATCTTGGCGCGGAAGACGTTGGCGACCGAATCGGCGCTGACCACGTAGAGCTCGGTCTGCGGCGGGCGGCTCAGCTTGAAGCCCGCGGGCTGGACGCGGAGGAGCGAGACCGTGGCGACGATCAATCCGACCGTCAGCAGGGCGGCGTAGAGCAGCGTCCGGGGGCGCAGGAAGCGCGTGCGGCCGCCGGCCAGCTCGCGCAGGGAGGCGTAACGCACCAGCCCGGCGGGGCGTTTCAGCTTCGTCATGACGTCGTCGCAGGCGTCGACGCAGGCCGTGCAGGCGACGCACTCCATCTGCAGGCCTTGACGGATGTCGATGCCGGTCGGGCAGACCTGCACGCAGCGACGGCAATCGACGCAGTCGCCGGCGACGACGCCCGGGGCGGCCTTGCCCCGGGGTTCGCCGCGCTTCTCGTCGTAGCCGACGATGACGGAGTCGTCGTCGATCAGGGCGGACTGGAGCCGGCCGTAGGGACAGATGATCAGGCAGAGCTGCTCGCGGAACCACCAGAAGTTGAAGAAGAGGACGCCGGTCGCCACGGCCATCGCGACGAACGCCGCCGGATGGGCCTGCGGCGCGGCGGTGATCATCGGGTAGAGCCCGGGGATCGAGATGAAGTAGGCCAGGAAGATGTGCGCGACCGCCCAGCAGAGCACCAGGTAGGCCAGCGCGCGGCCGCCGCGGCGGAGGAACTTGGCCGGCCGGCTCCACGGTTCGGCGTCGAGCTTCGCCCGGCTGACGTGGTCGCCCTCGAAGAAGCGGTCGACGACGCGGAAGACATGTTCGAGGTAGACCGTCTGCGGGCAGGTCCAGCCGCACCAGATGCGGCCGAGCAGGGCCGTGGTCGCGTAGATGAGGAAGCCCCAGCCGGTGATGACGAAGAAAAGGAGCCACACGTCGCCGAGGCCCAGCGTCGCGCCGAGCAGGTGGAAGCGGCGGTGCTCGACGTCGAGGAACACCGCGGGGAAGCCGCCGACTTCGATCCAGGGCAGCAGGGCGAAGAAGGCGATGAGCAGCCAGGCCACGAGGCGGCGGGCCCGCCACCAGGCGCCGATGACGATGGCCGGCTGCAGGAAGCGGCGGGTGCCGTCCCGGCCGATCGTCGTGACGCTCTCGCGGACGGGGCTTCGGCTCACGGGGTCAGTTGCGAGGGTTCCTTCGTGCGGTCGATGGCCTGCATGCGCCCCTGCTGCTGGAAGGAGAGCAGGTAGGCCGTGACGGCGGCCACGCGGCCGGCCCCGAGCGCCTTCTGCGCCGCCATGCCGGTCGGCTTGCCGTCGAAGACCACGCCTTCGTTGATGTTACGGAAGACGGCCATGCCCGTGTTGCCATGGACCCAGAGGTCGTCGTTGAGGCGGAAGCCGACGCCCTTGATGCCCTCCATCTTGGGGCCGTGGCAGCTGAAGCACAGGCCGGCGTAGACCGCCTGTCCCTCGGCGAGCGTCGTCGGGTTGCGGCTCATCTTCCACAGGGTCGCTTCGTCGAGGTCCTTCACCGCCGCCAGCTGCCGGGCTTCGAGGGCGGCGAGCTCGGCGTCGAGCGCCACGCGGTCGTCGGGCAGCGTCCCGGTGGTGAAGTTCGCGAGCCAGTAGACGAACGCGAAGGCGATCGAGGCGAAGAGCGTGAAGAGCCACCAGTTCGGCAGGCTCTGGTCGTATTCCTGGATGCCGTCGTAGGAGTGCGGCATGATCACGGGTTGTTCGTCGTCTTGCATGGGCGAGGGTCTCATTCGTCGTTGAGGGGCATTTCGGAGAGGCGCTTCACCTCGTCCTTGGGGGTGGTGAGCACGCGGGCGAGGAGCAGCACCATGGCCAGTCCCAGCAGGAACAGGCCGGTGGTCTGCGCGTCCCGCAGGAGTTCTTCCCAGGCGATGCGGCGGAACATGTCAGCGACGGGCCTCCGGGCTGAGGGTTTCGACGTTCAGTCCCAGGCACTTGAGATAGGCCAGCAAGGCGACCATCTCGGAGTCCGTGGGGACGACGATGCCTTTGTCGGCGAGGGCCTTCGCGATCTCCTTCGCCTGGGCGTCATAGTCGTTCTGGATCGCAGCCGGCGTGCTGGCTTCGGCGCGATAAGGCACGCCGAGGGTGCGCAAGGCGGAGATCTTTCCGAAGAGCAGCGATCGGTCGACGTCCTGCTCCTTCAGCCACGGGTAGGCCGGCATGATCGAGTCGGGTTCGAGCTCGCGGGGGTTGACGAGGTGGCGGTAGTGCCAGGCGAGGTCGGGCCGGAGCAGGCCTTCCCGGGCCAGGTCCGGTCCGGTGCGGCGCGAGCCCCACTGGAAGGGCCGGTCATAGATGGATTCGCCGAGGCGCGAGTAGCCTTGGCCGGCGCCGTAGCGGAGGATGTCCGGCTTCAGCGTGCGGATCATCTGGGAGTGGCAGTTGTAGCACCCTTCGCGGACATACAGGTCGCGGCCGGCGAGCTCGAGCGGACGGTAGGGCTTCTGGACGCGCCCTTCGAGCAGGCGGGCGTCGCCGTCCCCTTTGTAAAGGGCCACGGTGGGGATGATCTGCAGGGCGCCGCCGATGGCCACGGCGATGAGGCTGAGGACGGAGAAGGGGAACGCGTGGTGGAGGAGCTCCTCATGCCAGGTCTTCCAGGTGTACTGGTTGACCTCGAAGTGGGCGATGGTCGCCAGCACGGCCGTGACGAGCCCGACGAGGCCGGCGGTCGCCCAGCCGCCCTGGCCGAGCAGCCAGAGGCAGGCGGTGGCGATGATGGCCAGCGTGAAGAGCACCGGTGCGTTGGCGAAGCCCGCGAAGGGCCGGGCGGGCGGGAGGGCCGCGGCCTCGGCCGGGACTTCGGCGCCGCCGTCGGTCGGCGTGCCGGAGCGGATCGTGCGCCAGAGGTTGTAGACCATCAGCAGGAAGCCGCAGAGGTAGAGGCCGCCGCCGAGGGCGCGCAGGTAATACATCGGCAGGATGTTCTTCAGCGTCTCGATGAACGTGTTCGCCGGCGCCGAGCCGTCGGCCGTGAGCTCGTTGAGCGACAGGCCCTGGCCGATGCCGGCCACCCACATCGACGCCACGTAGAAGAGGATGCCCACCATGCCGACCCAGAAGTGGAGGTTCGCGAGGCGTTCGCTGTGGAGCTTCGTGCCCCAGAGGCGCGGGACCAACCAGTAGAACATGCCCGCGGCCATGAAGCCGTTCCAGCCGAGGGTGCCGGCGTGGACGTGGCCGACGATCCAGTCGGTGTAGTGGCCGAGCGCGTTGACGGCCTTGATCGAGAGCAGCGGGCCTTCGAACGTCGCCATGCCGTAGAACGTCACCGCCGCGGCCATGAACTTGACGACGGGATCCGTCCGGAGCTTGTCCCACGCGCCGCGCAGGGTGAGCAGGCCGTTGAGCATGCCGCCCCAGGACGGCGCCCAGAGCATGAGCGAGAAGATCATCCCGAGGCCTTGCAGCCAGCCCGGAAGGGAGGTGTTCAGCAGGTGGTGCGGTCCGGCCCAGATGTAGAGGAAGATCAGCGACCAGAAGTGGATGATCGACAGGCGGTAGCTGTACACCGGCCGTCCCACGGCCTTGGGGACGAAGTAGTACATGATGCCGAGGATCGGCGTGGTGAGGAAGAACGCCACGGCGTTATGGCCGTACCACCATTGCACCAGTGCGTCCTGCACCCCGCCGAAGACCGGGTAGCTGTGCAGCAGGCTCGTCGGCAGGGAGAGGTGGTTGACGACGTAGAGGAGGGCGACGGTGATGATCGTGCCGACGTAGAACCAGACGGCGACGTAGAGGCTGCGTTCCCGGCGGCGGGCCAGCGTGCCGAAGAAGACGACCCCGAAGACGACCCAGACGAGGGCGACGAGCACGTCGATCGGCCAGATGAGCTCGGCGTATTCCTTGCTGCGGGAGTAGCCGAGGGGCAGGGTGACGGCGGCGAGGACGATGATGAGCTGCCAGCCCCAGAAGTGGACCTTGGTCAGGAAATCATAGGCGAGCCGCGCCTTCAGCAGGCGCTGGCTGGAGTAATAGACGCCGGCGAACACCATGTTCCCGACGAACGCGAAGATCGCCGCGTTGGTGTGGAGCGGGCGGAGCCGGCCGAACGTGGTGTAGGGCAGGCCGAGGTTGAGCGCCGGGAAGGCCAGCTGCAGGGCGATGACGACGCCGACCAGCAGGCCGACGACGCCCCAGAGGACCGAGGCGAGGGTGAACCGCCGGACGATCTCGTCGTTGTAGCGGAGGGTGACAGGGCTATCGTTCATGGAAGTTCGGTGTCGGCGGAGGGGCGGGCGTCTTCGTCCAGCGGGCGCAGGGAGTCCCGGTCGTAGCCGTCTTCGCCGCGGTTGCGCTGGTCCCAGAGGAACGCCAGCGCGGCCAGCAGGGCCAGGAGGACGGAGAAGAAGACGGTGAGAGCGAGGGCGGCCATATGTCGCAAGGGACGACGCCCTGAGATTACCTTCCGGCCAGACGCATTCAATCCGCGTCACTGCGGCCTTCGTTGCCGTCCGGCTTTCAGGCGCTTATAGGGGTGTTAAGACAGACGCTTAAAATGGTTCTAAGGCGTCATCTGAAGTGATCTTACGCAAGCCCGGCGGGGTCGAATCGATTGTCCTTTTCATGGGTCAGCAATCGTGTGCGCCGAGGATTAGCGAAACGTATGGGGCGATTAGGTCCGCTGAAACCATCCGGATCGCCGCCGCCGAGGATTATTTCGCGCCTTTTTCCGTCTGCGTCGCGCGCTCGAACCATGCCCGCGCGGCGTCCGTCGCCGGTCCGTCCCGGAGAGGCCAGCGGTCGTTATGCGGATGCTTCACGAGATCGTTGGGGAAGCTTCCGAAGAGCGCGGCCATGTCGACGTTCAGGTAGTCGACGTTGGTCGGCGCGACGGAGGCGATGAACTGCTTCGTCTCCGCGCCGGCCTGGGTGACGAGCAGCGGGCGGCCGGCGAGGCGACGCAGGCGGACCGTGGCTTCCTCGCGATAGCGGGCCAGGGGCGAACCCCAGGGCTGGCCCTTCCACTCCCTGGCGCCGTCGAAATGGTCGTGGGCCCAGAGGCCGCACCAGAGCCGCGCGACTTCGTCGTCATGCAGGCCGAGGAACGAGACGCCGATGGCGCCGCGGGAGAAGCCGCAGAGGACGACCTGCTTGGGATCGCCGCCGAACTCCGCGCAGATCCGCGGGAGGTTCGTCTTGGCGTAACCGACCGTGGCGTCGACGTCGCCCCACCAGGTGCGCTCGTTCTTCCGCCGGTCCTTGGCGACGTAAGGCAGCACGACCCAGATGGCCCGCCCGCGCGCCACGCCGTAGCCGAGGGCGGCGCCTTCGACCTCGCCGGTCGAACCGGAGGTCGGGAAGTAGTTGCCGGTGTATTCGGCGATGACCGGCCAGCGCTTGCCCTTGGCCTGCCAGTCCGGCGTCCAGTCGTCCGGCAGGGCGATCAGATGACGGACCTGCGTGCCGGCGTATTCCGCCGGCGTCATGACGGCGCGTTTCCCCGGCTGCGGTCCGTTCGCCGTCAACGGAGGCAACGTCAGGTCAGTCGCCGCGAGCGCGTCCGCCAAGGTCAGGAGCAGCAGGGCGAGGCGCATCGGACGTTCAGCCTCCCTTGCCGTCGACGACCTGGGTGCGGGTCCAGAGGTCGTGCCAGGCGCGCTTGTCGCGCCGGAAGAGCGGCACGTGGAAGTTCACGATCCCGAGCAGCATGAAGAACGGGTTCGGCAGGGCGAAGAACGCCGCCTTCCAGGCCGAGCGCAGCAGGGCCGGGAGGAAGCCGGGCGCCTCGGCGTCGGGCAGGCCGATCGTCCGGAGGTTGAAGATGCGTTTGCCGAGCGTCCGGCCGGCGAGGAGCCACTCCTGCAGCGCGAGCGCGAGGAGCATCGTCACGAAGCACACGTTGCCTTGGAAGCCGTACCAGGTCGCGAACGCCTGGACGTCGGCGTCCTTCGGGTTCATGGCCATGTCCTTGAAGGCCTGCAGGTCCCGGGGGCTGCCCGATTTCAGCGCCTTCATGTATTGGTCGGTGAAGCGCCGGGTCCAGGCGTCGGCCTGCTCGCGGGCGGCGAGTTCCTCCGGGCCGGCGACGAGACCGGCCAAGGCCCAGCCGAGGATCAGCAGCGGGACGATGTCCGCGAGGCAGGCCAAGGTCCGCCACCCGTATCCCGCGGGAGGCGGCGGGATCGGGGGCGGATTAGCCACGGCCTTGGGCGCGCTCGCAGGCGTCGAGCGTGTTCTTCATCAGCATCGCCACCGTCATCGGGCCGACGCCTCCGGGGACGGGCGTGATGGCCTCGCACTGCGGAGAGACCGCGTCGAAGTCGACGTCGCCGACGATGCGGTAACCGGTCTTCTTGGTCGCGTCGGGCACGCGGTTGATGCCGACGTCGATGACGACCGCGCCCGGCTTGACCATGTCGGCCGTGATGAAGCGGGGCTTGCCGATCGCGGCGACGACGATGTCGGCCTGACGCACGATCGCCGGCAGGTCCTTGGTGCGGGAATGGGCGATGGTCACGGTGCAGTCGCAGCCCTTGGCGAGCAGCAGGGCGGCGGCGGGCTTGCCGACGATCAGCGAGCGGCCGACGACGACGGCGTGCTTGCCCGCGGTCTCCACGCCCGAGCGGCGCAGGAGCTCGACGACGCCGGCGGGCGTGCAGGCGGCGAAGGCGCCCGGCAGTTCCTGGACGAGCCGGCCGATGCTCTGCGTGCCGAAGCCGTCGACGTCCTTGTCGGGCGAGACGCGGTTGAAGACCTCGGTCTCGGGCAGGTGCTTGGGCAGGGGGGCCTGGATGAGGATGCCGTGGACCGCCCGGTCGGCGTTGAGGGCGTCGAGGTGCGCGAAGAGCTCGGCCTTGGACACGGTCTCGGGGAAGAGCTGGAGCGAAGCCCGCATGCCGACCTCGGCCGCGGTCTTCTGTTTCTTGGTGACGTAGGAGACGGAGGCGGGGTCGTCGCCGACGCGGACGAAGGCCACGTGGGGCACGACCGGGGCGAGCTTGGCCACGCGTTCCTTGACTTCCGCGAGGACTTGTTGGGCGATGGCGTTTCCGTCGATGAGGCGCATGGGGGACGACTAAGACGACCGCCCCGCCGAGGGCGAGAAAAGTCCTCCGCCGGCCCCCGGATGATTGTCTCGCCCTGCGGGTCAAAAGCCTCAAAGGGTAGGGCGTGCCCTCCGAAGGACCCATGCGCATCCACAAGTTCCTCGCCCAGGCGGGGGTCTGCTCCCGTCGCGAGGCGGAGCGGCTGGTCGCCGCGGGGGCCGTGAAGATCAACGGGCAGGTCGCCGTCACCGGCCAGCCGGTCGACCCGGCCGTGGACACGGTCATCTGTCAGGGCCAGCACATCAAACCCCTGAGCCGGACGGTCGTGCTGATGATGAACAAGCCGCGCGGCTACCTCTGCACCAATGACGACTCGCACGGCGGCCAGACCGTCTTCGACATGGTGCCGCCCGAGTATGGCTCGCTGCGGCTCTTCTGCGTGGGGCGTCTCGACAAGGATTCCGAAGGCCTGCTCATCCTGACCAACGACGGCGAACTCGCCAACAAGGTCATGCATCCTTCCGGCGGCGTGATCAAACGCTACGAGATCACCTTGAACCGCGACTATGATCCGGCCCTGACCCCGCGCCTGCTCAAGGGCGCCGTGGAGGACGGCGAGCACCTGCGCCTCAAGAAGCTCATCCGCCACCCGGACGATCCGACGCAGCTCGAGGTCCATCTCGACCAAGGGCGTAAGCGCGAGATCCGCCGCCTCTTCGAGATCTTCGGCTTCCATGTGAAGACCCTGCGTCGTTTCCAGATCGGCGGCCTGGTCCTGCGCAAGATGCCCTTGGGCGATTGCCGACCGCTTTCCCGCAAGGAAATCGACATGATTTTCGAGAACTGAGCGGGGGAAGGCATCAAGGCTTGCACCCTTGGGCTAGGGGTTTTTGCTTAGAGATACCCCCCGTCTTGCCGTGTATCCCTCGCGTCTGTTCGCCTTGTTGCTCTGCCTGACTTCCCTTTGGGCCGGTCCGGAGACCTCGCTCACAAGCTCGTCTGGTCCGACGAGTTCAATGACAAGGAACTCGACAAGAAGAAGTGGAACATCGCCAACGCCGACGGCGTCCGCATCGTCGACGGTCAGCTTTCGCTCGAGATCACCCCGGGCTCCAAGCCGATGTTCTGGCGTGGTTCGAGCGTCAACACCCGGGGTAAGTACAGCTCCAAGGCCGGTTACATCGAGGCCTCGATCATGTTCGTCCAGACCGGCGGACACGGCTGCGGTTTCGGCATCGGCAACGAAGACGAACGCCCGCCCTCCGCGGGCATGGGCTTCAGCAACGGCGGCGGCAACACCGTCGGCCTGGGGCTTTATGTCCGGAACGAAGACCGGGGTCGCTCGTTGAACCCCAAGGAGAATCCGGTCCCCCGGGATGACTCCTATTCCAAGAAGTTCCACCGCTTCGGTTTCCAGTGGGGGCCGAACGACTACCGCTGGTACGTGGACGGCCGGCTGGCCTACACGATCCGGATTTCCCCCACCATCCCGGCCACCCCTAAGCCGATGTACATCTCCCTGGACCATAACCGGCTGCCCGAGGCCGGCCTGCTCAAAAGCTTCAAAGACCCGAAAATGGGGCCTGAACCGATGCGCGTCGACTGGGTCAAGGTCTACCAGTGAGCCGCCCGGACTTGCTTCCCCTCGGACCCCGGATTAACCTGAGACATTCCCCTTTCATGAAAGCCCTCCCGCTTTTCTCCCTCCTCGTCGCCCTGTCGTTGGGCGCCGCTCCCAATACCGGCCTGAAGCCGGTCTGGGAGGATAACTTCGACGCCAAGGAGCTCGACAAGACCAAGTGGAACGCCGGCGGCCAGGCCCGCATCGTCGACGGCAAGCTCCAGATCGAGACGACCCCCAAGGACAAGGCCGGCTTCTGGAACGGAAGCCATGCGCATACGATCGGCAAGTTCTCCTACGGCCAGGGCTACTTCGAGGCCTCCATCCGCGCCGTGCAGACCAAGAACCGCGGTTGGACGGTCTTCGGCATCCGCAATCAGAACATGGAGAAGGTCCCCGCCGCCTCGATGTATTTCGTCTTCACCGGGGCCGACCGCATCGAGCCGACCCTCAACATCGTCGACGAATCCGGCTCCCATCGCCTCGCGCCGAAGGAGCGGGTCATAGCGATGGACGGCGGCAAGTCCTACAAGAAGTTCCTCACCTACGGACTCCAGTGGAACGCGACGTCCTACATGTGGTACGTCGAAGGTCGCCTGGTCCATAAGCTCGCGCGCCCGATCCCGAAGGAGCCCATGAGCATCGAATTCCACCAGTCGCTGCCGGAAGGCGGCCTGCTCAAGGACTTCATGAACCCGAAGATGGGTCCCGAGCCGATGCAGATCGACTGGGTCAAGGTCTTCAAGATTCCCTGAGCCTCGGATTTCGCCTACCCATCCCATGAAAAACCTCCTCAGCCTCCTCGCCCTGACGGCCACCCTGAGCGCCGTCAACCCGGCTTCGAACATGAAGCTGGCCTTCTCCGATGAGTTCGACGGTCCGGCCCTCGACGCCTCCAAGTGGTCCGTCTACGGCGAGCCGACCGCGATGTCCTTCGTGACCGTCGGCAAGTCCAAGGCCCTCCGCATCACGCTGATGAAGCGCGAGGACATGATCCAGACCAACGGCATCCGCAGCAAGCATGAGCAGGTCCGCGGTTATTTCGAGGCGTCCATCCGCATGAACGCCAATCCCGGCCACACCGGCAACATGTCCATCCGCGGGAAGGACGACAAGGTGGTGCCTTATATCCTCGCGCTCTGGGAGGGCACCGGCGACGACTATCTGCAACCTTGGGCCCGTTATCTTGACGACAAGGGGCAGCATGACCTGCGCTCCACCGAGGGAGGCAAGAAGATCCTCAAAGGCGGCGAGCCTTCCAAGAAGTTCAACACCTACGGCCTCCTCTGGACCGAGAAGGGCTTCGCCTGGTTCGTGAACGGCAAGCAGATCCACAAGGTCGACCGCATCTCGATCACCGAGCCGATGAACGTCCAGTTCTCGCACCGCTGCGGCGAGTGGGAGCGCCCGAAGCTCGTCCTGAAGGACCTGCCGGACGACGTCGACATCGACTGGGTCAAGGTCTGGAAGTGATCCGCATGCGTCTCCTCTCCTTCCTCTTCCTGTCCGTGCTCCCGGCCTTCGCCGCGGACCCCTCGGTCGGCAAGAAGCTCGTCTTCTCCGACGACTTCGACGGCGACAAGATCGACGAGACCAAGTGGAGCGTCCTCGGCGCCCGCGAAGTCTTCACCTTCGTCAAGGTCGGCAAGGGAGGCGCCCTGCGGATCGGGCTCAAGATGAAGGAGGACATGATCCAGACCCACACGCTCTCCACGCGCGGCAAGTTCAGTCAGCAGTTCGGCTACTTCGAGGTCTCCATGCGCATGCATGCCGGCGAAGGCCATGCCGGGGCCTTTCGCCTCTCGACCGACGACGACAAGTCGCCGCCCATCATCACCACCTCGTTCCATGGCACCGGCAAGGAGCGCGTCAGCCCCTGGGCCCGGGCCGTGCTCGAGTCGGGCGCGCAGGACTTCCGGCCCGACAAGGCGATCGGCAAGTTCACGGACATCTCCAAGAAGTTCCATACCTACGGCATCCTCTGGAACGAGAAGGGCTTCACCTGGTACCTCGACGGAAAGGCCGTCCACAAACTGGAGCGCAAGGAGTTCGTCCGCCCCATGTCGCTCACCCTGACCCATCGCATCGAGGAGCAGGACCGTCCGAAGCTGGTGCTCAAGAGCCTCCCGGACGACGTCGACGTCGACTGGGTGAAGGTCTGGAAGTAAGCCCGCCTCCAAAAGAGGTTTGCATCAGTACCCCGCTGGGCATCCTGCGGGGTACTTTCATGTCCGCTCCTTACGACAAGAACAACCCGTTCCCGGCCCGCCTCGTCGACCGTCGTCGCCTGAGCTCGCCGGCCAGCCAGAAGGACACGCAGCACTTCTCGGTCTCCCTCGCCGGCAGCGGCCTGACCTACAAGTGCGGCGACAGCCTCGGGGTCTTCCCGACCAATAATCCGAAGGCCGTGGCGGCCTTGCTCCAGGCCGCCGGCTTCACGGGCGACGAACCGGTGACCATCCCGAAGGACGCCGCCCCGATCGCGCTCCGCCAGGCGCTCTCCACCCGCCTAGCCCTCAACGGCCCGACCTACAAGTTCGCCCAGCTCCTCCACGACCGCGCGACGGACGCCGCCGACAAGGCCCGCCTCGCCGCCGCCATCGGCGAAGCCGACCCGGAGAAGAAGAAGGCCTGGATGGAACAGCGCGAGTTCCTTGACCTCTTCCTGGAGAATCCCTCCGCCCGTCCGTCCGCGCAGGAAGTCATCGAACTCATGCGCAAGCTGATGCCGCGCCTGTATTCGATCTCATCCGCGCCTTCGAAGTATCCGCAGGAGATCCACCTGACCGTCGCCGTCGTGCGTTACGAGACCAACGGCCGCCCGCGCGAAGGCGTCTGCTCCAGCTACCTCGCCGACCGCGCCCGGATGAACGAGCCCGACCTCCCGGTCTTCGTGGCGGAGTCGCACTTCGGCCTGCCGGCCGACGACAATGTCCCCGTCATCATGGTCGGACCCGGCACCGGCGTCGCGCCGTTCCGCAGCTTCGTCATGGACCGTGCCACCCGTGGCGCGAAGGGCCCGAACTGGCTTTTCTTCGGCGACCAGCGCAAGGATCACGATTTCCTCTACGCCGACGAGTGGGCGGAGTATCTCAGGTCCGGCGCGCTCACGCGCCTCGACACCGCCTTCTCCCGTGACCAGGCCGCCAAGGTCTACGTCCAGGACCGCATGCGCGAGAACGCCGCCGAGCTCTGGAAGTGGATCCAGCAGGGCGCTTATTTCTACGTCTGCGGCGACGCCAAGCGCATGGCCAAGGACGTCGACGCGGCGCTCCACGCCATCGTGGCCGAGCAGGGCGGGATGACGCCCGAGGCCGCCGTGGAGTGGGTGAAGCAGTTCAAGAAGGACGGCCGCTACCAGCGCGACGTCTATTGAGCGGCCGGGGCGGGGCAGGGGGCTTCCGGCGGGGCATTAGCCACTTGCCAGCAGCCCGCTTTCCTTGCACATAAAACGCCGATGCATCTCACGCACTCTCCTCGCGTCGCCCTCGTCACCGGAGCCGGTCGCGGCATCGGCAAGGCCATCGCGGAACGTCTCGCCGCCCACGGTCACACCGTGCTCTGCGTCTCGAAGTCCGACACCTGCGTGCAGGTCGCCAACGACATCCTCGCCAAGGGCCAGAAGGCCAAGGCCTTCCAGGTCGACGTCTCCGACGCCGCCGCGGTCGCCAAGGCCTGCGAGCAGATCGTCGCCGAGTTCGGCGCCGTCGAGATCCTCGTCAACAACGCCGGCATCACCCGCGACAAGCTCGTCATGGCGATGTCCGAACAGGACTGGAACGACGTCATCTCCACCAACCTCTCCTCCGCCTTCTACTGGACCAAGGGCCTCGTGCGTCCGATGACCAAGAAGCGCTGGGGCCGCATCATCAGCATCTCGTCCGTCACCGGCGTGCAGGGCAACGCCGGCCAGGCCAACTACGCCGCCGCCAAGGCCGGTCTGCACGGCCTCACGATGACCCTCGCCCGCGAACTCGCCGGCCGCTCGATCACCGCCAACGCCGTCGCCCCTGGTTTCATCACCACCGACATGACCGGCGAGCTCTCCGACGAGGTGAAGCAGAAGATCCTCGGCGTCATCCCGCTGGGACGATTTGGCTCAGTCGACGATATCGCCGCCATGGTCGATTACCTCGCCTCGGAAGAGGGGGGCTACGTCACCGGGCAGGTCTTTTCGATTGACGGAGGCATGGCCATCTGACACCCCAAAACCCACCAAAACACCCTTTTATTATGCCCGAAAACATCGAACAGCGCGTCAAGGACATCATCGTCAAGCAGCTCTCCGTCACCCCGGAGCAGCTCACCCCCGGTGCTAGCTTCCAGGGCGACCTGAAGGCCGACTCCCTTGACCTCGTCGAGATCATCATGGCTTTCGAAGACGAGTTCGGCATCACGATTCCGGAAGACAAGGCCGCCGGCATCAAGACCCTTGGTGACGCCATCGAGCACATCAAGGCCCACGCCACCAAGTAACCAGACCGGGCTTTTCGCGTAGGCCCGTCCCTTTGAGCTCCGACCGTAAAACTCGCCGGGTAGTCGTCACGGGCATCGGCTCGCTGACGGCCCTCGGTCATGACAACGCGACCTTCTGGGACGCCCTGATCAAGGGCCGTTCCGGCATCGGTCGCGTCACCCGTTTCGACCCCACGGACTTCCCGTCCAAGGTCGGCGCGGAAGTCCGCGACTTCGATCCCGCGAAGTATATGGACGGCAAGGAAGCCAAGCGTAACGACCGCTACACCCAGTACGCCGTCGCCGCCTCGCGCCTCGCCATCCAGGACGCCGGCGTCGACGTCACGAAGCTCGATTCCGACCGCTTCGGCGTGATCATCGGCTCGGGCATCGGCGGCATGGAGACCATCGAGAACCAGGCCCGCGTCCTCATCGAGCGCGGCCCGTCCCGCGTCTCGCCCTTCACGATCCCGTCGCTCATCGCCAACATCGCCTCCGGCGTCGTGGCCATCGAGTTCCAGGCCAAGTCCGTCAATTTCGGCGTCGTCTCGGCCTGCGCCTCCGGCTCCCACGCCCTCGGCGAAGCCCTCCGTCACATCCGCGACGGCCACGCCGACATCATGCTCTCCGGCGGCTCCGAAGCCGCCATCACGCGCCTCGGCTACGCCGGGTTCTGCAACATGAAGGCGATGTCGACCGACTTCAACGACACGCCCGAGAAGGCCTCCCGTCCGTTCGACAAGCTGCGCGACGGCTTCGTGATGGGCGAAGGCGCCGGCGTCCTCGTCATCGAGACCCTCGAGCACGCCCAGGCCCGCGGCGCCCGCATCTACTGTGAGCTCGCCGGCTACGGCGCCACCTGCGACGCCTACCACATCACCGGTCAGGACCAGGAAGGTAAGGGCCTCGCGCTCTGCCTCACCCGCGCCCTCGCCGAGGCCGGCATCGATAAGTCCGCGGTGGGTTACATCAACGCCCACGGCACCTCGACCCCGATCAACGACCGCTGCGAGACCCTCGCGATCAAGCGCACCTTCGGCGACCTCGCCCCCAAGATCTCCATCTCCTCGACCAAGTCGATGACCGGCCACCTCCTGGGCGCCGCCGGCGGCGTCGAGGCGGCCGCCTGCGTGATGGCCATCCACACCGGCATGATCCCGCCGACGATCAATTACGAGAACCCGGACCCCGACTGCGACCTCGACTACACGCCGAACGTCGCCAAGGCCCGCAAGGTCGACGTCGCGATTTCGAACAACCTCGGTTTCGGCGGTCACAACGCCTCGCTGGTCTTCAAGCGGCTCTGAGGCCTTCCCGGCCGTCCGGACGCAACCTTTTGCCTCGCGACGGGGTATAAGGGAAATAGAACCATGCCTACCCTCATGGCCCCCCGCTTCCTCCTGCTCGCGTTCGGCGTCCTGACGTCCCTCGGGGTCTGGGCCCAGACCTCGGCCCCGCCCGCCCCGCCGCCCACCGTGACGGTCCGCACGACCGTCTCGCACCTCGACCCGAAGACGGGCAAGTCCGACGTGATGTCGGCGCCTTCCGTCTCCGTGCTCTCCGGCTCCGAGGCGCGCGTCTCGGTCGCCGGCCGCCCTGACCCCAAGGATCCGAAGGGCAAGCCGGAGTCCTCGATGGACCTGGTCATCTCCCCGACCGTCCAGCCCGACGGGATGCTCAGCATCTCGGTCCGCGTCTCGATCAGCCACAAGGCGGAGGTCGTCGACCCGAAGGACGCCAAGCGCGAACGGAAGCGCGAATCCAAGGCCCATGACGGCTCGCTGGTCTTCTACTCGGTGCTCGCGAAGGAAGGTCTGTTCTCCATCCAGGACAGCCGCAGCGCCCGCCGCTGGTATAAGCTCGGCGCGGTCGTCGAGGGTTGGAAACTCGATGCCTTCGACGTCGAGACGAACGTGCTCACGGTCTCCCAAGGCGCGACCCACCAGGAACTCCATCTCTACAAGTCCTCCATCGAAGCCTCCGCCAGCGAACTGAGCACGGTCGTGACCGTCCGCCCCGGCGAGACCGCCAAGGTGCCCGGCGTCGGGGGCCTCGAGCTTTCCGTCAGCGGTACGGTGTCCGCCACGCCGGTCGCCGCGCCGGCCCCCCGCTAAGCCATGCTGCGTCCGCTCCTCGCCGTCCTGCTGGTTTCCTCAGCCTTCGCGGCCGAGGAAGCCGTGCCGACCCACCTGAAGGTGAAGGCGACGTTCACGCGCCCCGACAAGGACGGCAAACCGGAGGTCTACGCCGAACCTTCCGTCATCACGGTCGACGGCAAGCAGACGACCATCCGCGTGGGCTCGGCCGATGAGGGCGTGGTCTTCACGGTCACCCCGAAGGTCAATAAGGATGGCACGCTCACGCTCGAAGCCGTCGCCGAGTCCCGCGAGGCCGCGCCTGAGCCGGTAGCTCCTCCGCCGGCCTCGGGTGCGTCTGTCGCTCCGGCCCGCGCCAAGAGCAACCTGCCTTTCTTCCATGGCGTGCTGACCAAGGACAAGCTGTTCTCGATCGAGGACTCCACGGGCAAGCGCCAGTGGGTCCCGCTGGGTCGCCGCATCGACGGCTGGACGTTGAAGTCCTACGACGAGAAGCGCGAGGCGCTCACGCTCTCCCGACTCGGTCAGTCGGTCGAACTGGTCCTGCACAAGGCGGTCATTCTCGACGCCCCGGCTCCGCAGGTCGCGATCTCGCGCTCGAATACGACGATCACGGTCAAGCCGGGTCAAAAGACGCTCCTCGGCGGCGCCGGCGGACGGACGATCGCGCTCGAGGCCGAGATCCTGGACGTCTCGAAGTGATCAGTCGGCGAGGGCGCGCCGCCATTCGTCGATTTCACCGTTCACGCCATGGGTGCGGAGGCCGGCTTCGATGTCCGCGTGGGTGGGCTCGGTGACGACGTGCTTGGGGTCGCCGGCGAGGTCCGGACGCACGCATCGCGTGACCGCCCACGCGGCCCAGGCTCGCCACTTCTTGAGCTCGGCCCGCTCGCCGCGCACGCGGTCGGCGAGATGCTGGTAATGCACCCGCGCATTGCCGGTGAAGGCGTCGGCCGGCTGCTTCACCATCCACCCGATCGCCCGATAGGGCATGGGATACTCCTGCAAGACTTCGGCTCCCGTCGGGACGTCGCAATAGAGCGCCCGGTCGACCGCCAGCAGCGCCCGGGCAGGAAGCTCGTCCAGCCAGAGCTGCTGGCCGTATTCAAGGCAGAGGCGATAGAGCTCCGGCCCGCGGTCGTCGCGCAGGGCGTTGAGGTCGCGCCAGGAAAGCGCGCGGCCGCACGATGGCAGGAACGGGCAGGGGGTCGGCACGCGGCTCAGGGCTTGGCGTAAGGATTGGTCTGCTTCTCGACGCCCACCGAGGTCTGTCCGCCGTGGCCCGGCAGGAGGACGACGTCGTCCGGCAGGGTGTAGATGCGCTTCCGGATCGAGGTCAGGAGCTGGTTCCAGTCGCCGTTGGGGAGGTCGGTCCGCCCGACGGAGCCCTTGAAGATGGCGTCGCCGGTGAAGGCGATCTTCTGGTCGGCGGCGTAGAAGAGGATGCTGCCGGGGCAGTGGCCGGGGACGTGACGGATCTCGAATTTGTAGCCGCAGGCCTCGACCAAGTCGCCATCGTCCACCCATCGGTCGACCTTCACGGAACGGAAATCGTCGTCGGAGAGCGACGGGATCATCGACTGGTAACGGTTGCGATAGGCCTCGATGTTCTCGATGAGCTGTTGGTCGTCCTTGTGCGCGATGACCTTGGCGCCGGCGTCGGCGAAATAGCGCCCATCGCACATGTGGTCCCAATGGCCGTGCGTGATGAGCAGGTGGGTCAGGGTGAGACCCTGCTTCTTGATCTCCGCGAGCAGCAGCGGGCCGGCGTCCTTGGGGGCATCGATGACGCAGCAATCCCGGCCGTTCTCGGCGACGACGAGGTAGGCGTTGGTTTCGAAAGGCCCCAGCGGGGCGGCGGCGATCTTCATGGAATCAGGCTCCGAAGGCGCGGCGCATGGCGGCCTCGACGTTGTCCGGCGGGCGCACGGCCTTGAACTCGCGGTTCACGAAGGCGTGGACGGTGAAGCCTTCGACGAGCAGTTCGCCGTCGCGCTCGACCCGGTAGGTGAGTCGCAGGCGGGCCTTGGGTTTCTCGGCCAGGGTCACCGTGATGCGCACGCGGTCGTCGAAGCGGGAAGGGCGGTGGTAGGTCAGGCCGGTCTCCAAGACGGGCAGCAGGAAGCCCTCCTTTTCGAGCTGGTGATACGGGGTGCCGAGCTGGTCGAGCAGGGCGACTCGGGCCATCTCGAACCAAGGGAGGTAATTGCCGTGGTAGGTGACGCCCATCGCATCGGTCTCGGCGAAGCGGACGCGGGTCTCGACGGTGGCCTGGAGCATGAGGCTGTTTTGGCGTCCGCGGGTGATTTTCCAACGCCAAACGCACTGCCGGAGGCTTCTCCTTGCCCCGGTGGGCATCCTCCGCTGATGTCGGGGCATGGGTCAGCGCGAACGTTTCGTCATCTTCCTGGTCGGCGCCTTGCTGGGCGTCGTCCTCCTGCTGGGCGGGAAGTCCTGCGGCAGCGAGAAGAAGAACCAGCTCCGGGCGGTCCGCGCCTCCCTGAGCATGGCTCCGATGATGTATGACTACGCCGTGACCCAGAAGGGGTTCTACGGACGCTACGTGCTCTTCGAGCAGGTCGCGGAAAGTAAGGACGGCGGCAAGGTCCGCACGCTCGTCACCGGCGGTACGCGCCGCTATTCGCCCGAAGGCAAGGAGCTCCCCGAGGAGCACATCCTCATCAAGGAGACTTACGCTGCGGGTGTGGCTCTGGCCGAGGCCGGCCCGGTGGCCGCGTATGAATTCGCCTTCGCCGACCGCGTCGCGCTCACGCTCAAGCCCGGCCATCAGGCGTCCGAGGTGAAGATCGCTTCCGGCGACGTCGCCGCGGCCTGGGCCGGTCACGAGGAAGTCCTCCTGCGTCTGGATGCCTGGCGCAAGCAGCCCGGCGGCATCCCTTGGGGCAAACTTGAGGCCCTCGTGCAGGAACTCAAAAGCCACCCGGCGGTCGCCGAAGCCCGCTTGGTCCGAATCGACTGGCAGGCGGAAGCGGAGCTGATTAAGGCTAATTCGCCGAAATGAGCACGCCGCTGCAGCGCGACGGGACCCTGACCACCTGGCTCAGCCTCGCGGTCAACCTCGTGTTGGCGGCCGCCAAGTTCACCGTCGGGCTGCTGGCCTCCTCGCAGGCCCTCGTCGCCGATGGCATCCATTCCCTCGTCGACATCGCGAGCGACATCGCGGCCATCATCGGCCTGAAGTTCGCGCATCTGCCCAAGGACGACGACCACCCTTACGGCCATCATCGCTTCGCGACCTTGGCGACGATGTTCATCTCCGCGTTGGTGCTGCTCTTCTGCCTCGGACTCGCCTGGCAATCGGTGGCCGCCCTCGCCGACGGCGCCGCGACCGCCACGCCGGGCATCGCCGCCGCCTGGGTCGCCGGCATCGCCCTGCTCGTGAAGGAAGGCTTCTACCGTTACGCCCGCCGGCAGGCCGAACGGCTCGGCTCCCGTCTTCTCATGGCCAACGCGATGGATCACCGGGCCGACGCCATCGCCTCCTTGCTGGCCCTCGTGGCCGTCGTCGTGGCCAACCTCTCGCCCGAGTGGAGCGTCCTCGACAAGGTCGTCGGCCTCGTGCTCGCCGGCTGGCTGGGCGCCGAGGGCATCAAGCTCTTCAAGGCCTCCTGCGAAGACGTCCTGGATACCGCCCCGGCCCAGCACGTCCTGCGTGACCTCAGCGAGCACATCCTGGCCGTGCCGGGCGCCAAGGGCTTCCACGCCTTCCGGGCCCGTCGTCTCGGTGAACGCTTCGAGATCGATTTCCACCTGCAGGTGGCCGAGACCGCCACGGTGGCCGAAGGGCACGCCATCGCTGGCCGGATCAAGGCCGATATCCTGAAGTCCCACCCCGAGGTGGTCTCGGTGCTGGTCCATGTGGAACCGGACATGCCGGAGCACCGGAAGCAGGACGGCCATCACGGCTTCAACGCCTGAACGCGGGTTGCCTTCCCTTCGCGGACGGGCTTGGATAGGCCCATGAGCCTACCCCGTCTCTGCTTAGCCCTGCTGGCCTCGGTCGTCTCTCTGGCCGCCGCCCAGCCACCGAACGTCGTCTTCATCTTCGCCGACGACCAGCGGGCCGATACCATCGCGGCGCTAGGCAATCCGGTCATCAAGACCCCGAACCTCGATCGCCTCGTGAAGCGCGGCGTGGCTTTCACGCGCGCCTACATGCAGGGCGGCAATCAGGGCGCTACCTGCGTGCCTTCGCGCGCGATGCTGCTCTCGGGCCGCTCGCTGGCCCAGATCGACGAAAAGCTGCTGAAGCACCAGACCTGGCCCAGCGCCTTCGGTGCGGCCGGCTACGCGACCTTCGCCACGGGCAAGTGGCATAACGGTCCGCCCTCGGTCTCAAAGTCCTTCCAGCAGGCCAAGGCGCTCTTCGTGGGCGGGATGGTGAATCCGCTCAAGGCTCCGACCAGCGATATGCTCCCGACCGGCAAACTGACTCCCGGCAAGGTCGGCCCGAAGCACCTCTGCGAAGAGGCCACCGACGAGACGTTGGCGTTCCTTAAGTCGCAGGACGGCAAGCAGCCGTTCTTCTCGTATCTCGCCTTCGACGGCCCGCATGACCCGCACGTCGTGCCGGAAGGGTTTCCGATCGATTATGCCCCGGCTTCGATCCCGCTGCCGCCGAACTTCCTGCCGCAGCACCCCTTCGACAACGGCGAGATGGTCATCCGCGACGAACAGCTGCTCCCCTGGCCCCGCAAGCAGGCCGACATCCAGACGATGTTGGCCGAGTATTATCGTTATATCTCCTTCCTCGACCTCCAGGTCGGCCGCGTCCTCGACGCCGTCGACGCCTCGCCTTACGCCGCCAACACGATTATCGTCTACGCCGCGGACTCCGGCGTGGCCCGCGGTTCGCACGGTCTCATCGGTAAGCAGAATCTCTACGAGCATTCGATGCGCGTGCCGCTGATCGTCGCCGGCCCTGGCATCGCCGCGGATAAGCGCAGCGAGGCGCTGTGCTACCTCTTCGACGTCATGCCCACGCTCGGGAAGCTCTGCGGCGTCGCCACGCCGTCGGGTTCCAACGGCCGCGAGTTCGCTGCCGTGCTCAAGGATCCGAGCCAGCCCGCCCGCCCGTTCCTGATGTTCGGTTACAAGAGCATCCAGAAGGCCCTCAGCGACGGACGCTGGAAGCTCATCCGCTACCCGCACGTCGACCGTACCCAACTCTTCGACCTGCAGGCGGACCCTGACGAGACCAAGGACCTTTCGGCTCTTCCAGAGCAGGCTGAGCGCATCCAGGCGATGCTCGCCAAACTCGCCGCCGAGATGAAAGCCGACGGCGACAACGACCCGCTCACCGCCGCGAAGATTCTGCCGGCCGACTGGAAAGCCCCGAGCAAACTGCCCAAGCCGGGGCAGAAGGGATACTAAGCAGGGCTAGGGCTGGGGCTAGGGCTAGTTAGAGCTAGTAAGGGAAAAAACCAAGCCAGCCCTAGCCCTGACTCTGGCCCTCCTTCTTCCCGCTTAAGCGGGCAGAAGGTAGGACTTACGCCCGTACTTCTTCGCCAGCCATTCCTTGAGTTCCTGGAAGTCCTTGGGCGGCTCG